>JAJZBP010000011.1 GCA_021798855.1 Bacillota bacterium | reverse complement strand
AGAAATCCTCCAAAAGTCGCCGGAAGGTCGGCGGCCCTATCCCCAAAAGCGCACAGGCCTCTTGAGCGGTGAAATTTTCCTTGCCGTTCATCCCATTCATGGGAGTGTTATTCGCTCCCGGAAGCGCCAATTCCTTCTGCCAATTGTTTGCAATTATTTTTTTCACCCGTTAAAGGGCCGGGTGGCCGGTCTCCCTGGTTTCCCCACCGCGCAGGGTTTCACGCAAAAGCATCAACTCGCCGTTTCGCTCCAGGAGCGTCCGGGCGTAAACGGCGTTTTCACGGTGGAGACGGCGGTTTTCCCGTTCCAGCCCAACCAGTTGTTCACGCTTTTCGGCCTCGCGGGAAGCCAACAAATCCAACAAAAGGCGCCGGGAGAGCCGCAGGCCGAGCATCTTTTCCTCCAGCGAATAAATCCTGGCCGTCAGTTTGGCCAATTGCGGATTGTCCATGGACCCCAACCTTCTTCCTTTATAGCATGGGAGCCGCCGGGGGCGGCGAACTGGGCGTCAAAGGTGTATATCCTGATTTTATCCCCCCGACGGCGGAATTATGACTTCAACGCCAATCGGCACTCGGGAAGGAATCCGGCTTCCGGCGTCCCGACAACTTCCTCAGCGTCGCGCGGCCTCCCGCAGCCGCAAGAGTTCTTCCCCGGTCACTCCGGCTTCCCCAATCCCGGCCCCGTATTCCCCCCGGTCCGCTCCGTGGAAATCGGAGCCTCCGGTCACCAACAGGCCAAAGTGTGCGGCCACCGCCGCCACCTCCTCCGCCAGCGGCGCCGGATGCCCGGGATGTCGAACCTCCATTCCCAGGAGCCCGTTCTCCACCAGTCGGGGAACGATCTTCGCCCATCCCGGCACCAGGCCGGGATGGGCGAAGACCGGCACTCCCCCCGACTGCCGCAGGAGGTCCAGGGCCGCCGGGGGAGTGAGGAGACGCCGCGATACGTATCCCGGTTTTCCCGGCACGAGGAAACGGGCAAAAGCCTCCGCCGTCGTCGGCGCATACCCCGCCTCCACGATCAACCTGGCGACGTGGGGCCTTCCCACGTTTTCTCCGGTGAGGCTTTCCAAACGTTCGAGAGAAAGGTCGACTCCCACCTCCCGCAGGCGACGGAGCATGGCGCGACCTCTTTCCCGCCGTTCCCCGCGCAACCGAGCCAGTTCCTCCACCATGTGGGGCGTGGGGGAAATGAAGTAGCCCAGGAGATGGATCTCCCGGCCTTCCCAATCCACCGACAATTCGACGCCCGGGATGACTTCCGGTCCCGCCTCGGCCACCCCCTCCCCGCAAGCAAACGCCCCTTCGGTGGTGTCGTGGTCGGTGACGGCGATAGCCGCCAAGCCCGCTTCCCCGGCCAGCCGGCGCAGGTCGGCCGGCGAATGGACGCCGTCGGAAAAGGTCGTGTGCAGGTGCAGGTCGGCCGCTAGGCGCTCCATTGACGGGCCAGTTCCACCAGGGTCAGGACGCCGACCCCCGTTCCCCCTGCGACCGCCCAAGCCGCGGGCTTGGCGTTGAAGAAGGTGCCGGCGATGTCCAGGTGAGCCCAGGGCAGCTCCTCGACGAACTCAGCGAGGAACCAGGCGGCGGTGATCGTTCCCGCGGGCCTCCCCCCCACGTTCTTCAGGTCGGCCACTTCGCTCTTCAACTGCTCCTTGTAGTCGTCGAAAAGGGGCAGCCGCCAAACCCGTTCCCCGGCGGCGCCGGCCGCTTTTTCCACCGCGGCCAGGAGGGACGAATCGTTTCCCAGGAGTCCCGAGGCCACGTGTCCCAAGGCCACCACGCAGGCGCCCGTCAGGGTGGCCAGGTCCACGACGGCCGCCGCTTGGAGCTTGGCGGCGTAGGTCAGGGCGTCGGCCAGGATCAGGCGGCCTTCGGCGTCGGTGTTGATCACCTCCACCGTTTTGCCCCGCATCGTCCGCAGAATGTCCCCGGGCTTTTGCGCGCCTCCTCCGGGCATGTTTTCCGTGGCGGGGATGATCCCGAGGAAGTCGCCGGGAAGCTTCAGCCTGGCGACGGCCCCCATGGCGGCCAGCACCGCGGCTCCACCGGCCATGTCCCCTTTCATTTCCTCCATCCCGTCGGCCGGTTTCAGGGAAATGCCACCGCTGTCGAAGGTCAGTCCCTTGCCGACCAGTCCCAGGGTTTTTCCCCCTCCCGTCCCCCGGTGCCGCAGGACGATCAACCGGGGCGGCACGGCGGAACCCCTGGCCACGCCGAGCAGCCCGCCCATCCCCAGGGCCTCCAAGGCCGGGGGTTCCAGCACCTCCACCTCCAAGCCGGTTTCCCGTCCGAGGTCCAGGGCGGCTTCCGCCAGCTTCTCCGGGGTCTTGGCCACGGGCGGGCGGTTGACCAGGTCCCTGGCCAGGGCCACGGCTTGGGCCACGATTTCCGCCCGCCGGACGGCCTCGCCAAAGACGGCTACCTTCGCGCGGTCCCGCTCCCACAGATCGATCTCAGCCAGTTCCCGGTTTGGTTTCTCTCCCTTGTACTCCAGGTAGCGGTAGGCCCCCAGGAGCGAACCCACGGCGGTGCCGAAGGCGGACACATCGGCCTCCAGGCCGCCGACGCCGGCCCCGTGGGCCACGGTGGCCAGACTCCGCAAGCCGAGTTCCTGGGCTTTCTTGGCTGCGGTGGCCGCCGCTTTCCAAACCCTTTCGGGAGTAAAGTCGGCCGCCTTCCCCAAGCCGCTCAGGATGACTTCCGTCGCCGGCAACCTGCCCCCGCTTTCGAGGACGGCCACTTCCCCCATTTTTCCCTTGAACCGCTCCCGAGCGATCAGGTCGCTGATCTTACCACCCAGAGCGACATCCACCGCTCCCGTTGCCCCGCCCGGAGAGTCCACTCCCTCGAACAGGTTGACCACCACCGCCTCGACGTCGGCCTGGACGATATCCCCTTCCCTGACCCCGATCCGCAAACGGCCCACCTCCAAATTACACCAAATTATGTTAGATCGTTTCCCGCATGACCCGCAACCAGTTTCCACCCAGAATCGCCGCCACCTGGTCATCATTGTAGCCAAGCCTGAGGAGATCCTCGTCCAGATCGACCAGCGCGGCGGCGTCCTCCAGACCCGCCGCGCCGGCCCCGAACCCGTCGAAATCCGATCCCAAACCCACGGCGGCACTGCCGACCAAGCCGACCACGTGGTCGAGATGTTCAAGCAACACCCGGCGGGAAACTCCGTGCTCGCCCAGGAAGGCGGGGACGAAGGTCAGGCCCATCACTCCACCCTTGGCCGCCAGCGCCACGATTTGCTCGTCCCGCAGGTTGCGGGGGTGGGCCATCCGCCGGTGGGCGTTGGCGTGGGAGACGATCACCGGAGCCGGGCAGGCATCCAGCACCTCCCAGAAACCGGCCTGGTTGAGGTGGGCGACGTCAACCATCATCCGCAGCCGGACCGCCTCGGCCACGACCGACCGACCGAAGGGGGTCAGCCCTTCCTGCTCCCCGTCCAAACAGCCACAGCCCAGGCCGTTGCGATGGTTCCAGGTGAGGCCGACTGAGGCAACTCCCAAACGACGCAGGATCCTGAGCACTCCCAGGTCTTCTCCCAGGGCCTCGCCGCCTTCAAGCGAGAGACAGGCAGCCCTGCCGCCATCCCGGATGGCGGCCTCAACCTCCTGGAAGTCCCCGGCCGGGCGCCACAGTCCGCCCCGTTGGGCCAATTGCCGGTGAAACAGGTCGATCAGGTGGAGCGCCCGCAGGGTGGCCTTGCCCTGGGCGATGTGCGTCCGCGGCACGAAGACGGCGAAAAATTGCACGCTGACGCCGCCCTCCTCCAGTCGGGGCAGATCCAGTTGGCCGCGGTTTGACCACTCATCCAGGTTGCGTTCCTCCGGCTCCAGGGCGCCCAGGGTGTCGCAATGCAGGTCCACGATCGGGGGCCGGTTCACGTTCCCCCGTCCCGTCCGCTCACCCATTCAGGCGTAGGCCTCAGCGATCCGCTCGATCTCCGTGGCCCGACCACTCGCCTCATCCAGGGTGAGGAGCACCCCATTCAGTTGCTGGGGACCGTGCTCGGCGACGGAGAAACGCAGCGGACGTTGGTTGAGAAAGCGTTCGAGCACCAGTTCCCGGCGCACGCCGATGACCGAATTCCGGGGACCGGTCATCCCCGCGTCGGTGATGTAGGCCGTTCCGTCCGGCAGAACGCGTTCGTCGGCGGTCTGCACGTGGGTATGGGTGCCAATCACCGCGCTGACCACACCATCCAGGTGCCAACCCAGGGCGATTTTTTCCGAGGTGGCCTCAGCGTGAAAATCGACGAGCACCAGGGGCGTGGTTCGGCGGATGGATTCGGCCAGCCGCACGGCCGCCCGGAAGGGACAATCATAGTGCACCAGGGAAAACACCCTTCCGGACAGGTTGATCAGCCCGATGGCCACCCCGCTCGGGGTGCGCAGGACGGTCATCCCCCGTCCGGGTGTACCCTCCGGGTAATTGGCCGGACGAATGATCCTCTCCTCTCCTTCCAAATAGGGAATGAGTTCCTTCTTATCCCAAGCGTGGTTGCCCAAAGTGATGGCGTCCACGCCCAAGGCAAAAAAATCCTCCGCCACCGCGGGAGTGAGGCCGACGCCGCCCGCGGCGTTTTCCCCGTTGACCACCACCAGGTCGGCCTCCGTCTCCTCCCGCAAGGACTGCAAGCGCCGCACCAACACTTCCCGCCCCGGCTTGCCGACCACGTCCCCGATAAAGAGCAGCCGCAATAAAAATTCCCCTTCACCCGCCACAGTCTATTGCCACACCCGAACGGAAACGCCAACCTAAAGTTATGCCATGAGCGTTTGGTGGGTTCGCCGCGGAGCACCCACCGGGCGGCGCCGACGGGAAAACACGGGGCGCCGGAGCCAAACGCACACCTCGGCGGCGGCCATGGATCGGCCCTGGGGATCTGGCGATTAAGTCTTCGAGCGCCGTTTAAGCCGGGATCTGGGCAAAAAGTTCCAAATGCCGGGTGGGGGCTGGGTGATGGTCCGGCTCCGCACATTCGCCCGCCGCCTGGAGCGTGGCGCGAGCGGCGCTTGCGCCGCCTGAAGCGTGACACGGGCGCCGCTTGCGCCGCTGAGGACCGAGCGGCAAACGTAGAGTGACACTCCGGGATCGGAATCGCATCGCGAAGAACGAATGAGGAACCCTCCGTGTCACTCTCCACCGACCGCCTTGCGATCGTACCCAACCCTTTGACTCCCCCAGTTCGCCGCCCGCAGCAACTCCCGCGCCATAAGGCTGGGTAGGGAGAGGACCCCGTGCCGGCGGCACGCAACAGCGAGACTCCCCCTTCGCCGGAGAACGGCTCCGCCGTTCTCAACCTCCGGTAGGAGGGGGTGCCCAACGTGCCGGTACACTCGGCCGCTGAGCGGTGTCCCCATCAGGGGAGGGGAAGGGCACCAAATTGAGGCCTATGGGGAAGGTTCCCGGGTTCAAGGAACGGCTTGCCGTTCCTTCCTTGGAAATGGAGGGGTTCCGATCCGCCGCGCGCAGCAGCGGTGTCCCCATCAGGGGCGGGAAGGGGACCCACATGCCGATGGCATGAGGGGAAGGTTCCCGGGTTCAAGGAACGGCTTGCCGTTCCTTCCTTGAAAATGGAGGGGTTCCGATTGCCGTCCTCAACCAACAGTGGGCAACAACGCAACATGCTAGCCTTTTTCGCCGGATCCCCAAACCTCTCCGAACCGCCCGGCCGAGGGCGCCACCGTCAATTCAAGCCGCAGGATCCGCTCCGTCCCCGCGTCCACTTTGAATTCCTCGGCCGGCGCGTAACCGGCCACCCAGGCAATCCGTCCACCGGCGACCACCAGGGGCACGAAAGGGCGGGACCACCGAACAAGCTTGCGGTGGGTGAAGAAATTCCCCAACTTTTGCGTCCCCCCAAGGCCCAGGGGACGGAAGCGATCACCGGCGCGCGGCAGGCGCACCGACGCGGAACCCGTCTTGTCGGCGTCCAGGTAAACCAGGTCCGGTCTGAAGTTGCGGCGTGCCGCCGCCAGGCCATCCGAACCGCCGGGCAACAGCCCCGCTTCCAGGGCAACTCCCACGGCGGAAAAAAGCGTCCGGCCCGGCGTTTCCAGCCTGACCTCCCGCCGCGACGGGTTCCGTTTTCCCAGGCGCAGGTTTTCGCCTTCCGTCCATGCCGCCAGCATTCCCGGCAACTGAATCGCCTGCTCCTCCCGCAAAAGACCACGCAACCTTTCCACCAAACCGTATTCCACCCGGCCTCCCAGGATAGCCAGGGCTTGGCGCAACAGCCGCCGCTGCAGGGCCACCGGTTCGCCCCGGCACCCCGGTCCGAACAGGGTGACGACGTCGTCCCCACTTTGCCGGCAAAGCCGCGACCAAGCGGCGGCGGTGAGTTCTTCCAACAATTCCGCATCGGCCCGCAACTCCTCCGCCGTGCGAGCCAGAACCTCCCGCACCCGCGGGTTGTAATCGGCCAGAACCGGGATCAGGTGCAGGCGCAGGCGGTTGCGGATGTACACGGGCTTTAGGTTGGTGGGATCAAGCCGGGGGGACAGTCCTTCCCTGCAGCAATACGCCTCGATTTCCTCACGGCCGACATATAGGAGCGGCCTGATTATTCCGTCGGGGCGGGCCGGTCGGATGGCGGCCAACCCGTCCAACCCGGCCCCCCGCAGGAGCCGCAAAAGGAAGGTTTCCGCTTGGTCGTCGCGTTGGTGGCCGAGGGCGATTTTCTGCGCTCCGCTTTGCCGGGCCACGCCGCGCAAAAAGGCATAACGCTCCTCGCGGGCCGCCGCCTGCAGGGAAAGCCTTTCCCGCGCCGCCCGTTCCCGTACCCGGCCCTCACCCACGGTGCAGGGAACCCCCAAGCTTCCGGCCAAGGCGCGGACATAGGCGGCGTCCTCCCCGCTTTCGGGGCGCAGGCCGTGGTCGAAGTGGGCGACATGCAGCGAACAACCGATCTCCTCCGCCAACCGTCGGAGAGCGTGCAGGAGCACCACCGAGTCCGGTCCACCGGAAACGGCCACCACCACTTTTTCCCTGGGGTTGATCAGCCGAAACTCCCCGATGGTTTCCCGCAGTCGGCGCAACAATTCCTCTTCCATGATACTTCTTATTCCCGTCCGAACCCTTTTCCCCTTTTTCGCAATAAACTCAGGCCAAGTGGCTTTCCCTTGGACTTGCCTTATTTTTCTTCACCGTTCCCTGCTCCAAGACCGTTTTCGCCCTGTCCCGGTATCCGGCGGGCATGGGAACCACGGACCACCCGTCTATATTCTCGCCAAAGTTGGCCGGGATGCCTATTTCACCGAGAGCCTGTTTGATAATGTCAAACAGGCTCTCGGCAGAACCTGGAACAAGCTCAAGATTCCATTCGCCGACGTTACCTGCCGCAAACTAGAAATCCAGATCCCGCGTGTATTCGTCAAAAATATCGTAGAAGGGCAACACGCTCCTACCGATGGCTATGATCGTTACTGGGGTTTCATATTTCTCCGGTTTGGTTGCCAGAATTTCGTATAAATCCTTCATGGTAAACAACCTTTCTGAAGCTTCTGAGATCGGGTCGTAGACTTGGGGGGATACCCGGACCGGGGGCTGCAGAAATATCGCCCTTCCGCGGCGGTCGTTTTCGCTCAACCGTGTGCCCGTGACTTTGACGTCCGGATGTGGCCAGGCCCCAAGCTTGGCGCGCAAGACGGCTGCGCCCCAGCACCTTGCCCGTTCCGACCGCCGGCGGCAAAAAGTTGCGCTAAAACTCAGCCGCGTTCACGCAGAGCCGGCAGCAGGTGAACCACCAGCACGGTCAGATCGTCCTCCGCCTCCCCACCGGTTTCGGCCACCGCCAGTTCGACAATCCGCTCGGCCATGGCCCGGGGTTCCCGGATGCCAATTCGCTCCAGGTAGGCGGGCATCCGATCCTCCTCTCCGGGATATGGAACAATCCCATCGCTGACCAGGACCAGGACGTCCCCGGCCAACAACTCCCGTCTTTGCCAGGCCGGCTCAACCTCCCGCAGGATGCCCGCCGGAGGACAGGGCCCGGCGATGGTGATGACCCTCCTGCCTCTTATTAAATAGGAATGAACCGCTCCGACCTTCCCGAATTCGGCCTCCCCCGTTTCCAGGTCCACCACTCCCAGGTCCAAGGTGGCAAAACTCTCCACCTCCCGCAGGTTGAGGGCGGCGTTGACCGACTTGGCCGCCAGTCGGGGACTGAACCCCGCAGTAAAAAGTCCCTCCAACAAAGACAGGGCGGCCCGGCTTTCCGCCGCCGCCACCGCCCCGGTGCCCATGCCGTCGCTCAGGGCAAGCACCAGCCGGTGCCCCACCGGACGGACCAGGAAACTGTCCCCGCTCACCTGGTTTTTTCCCTTGGGCCGAGCGGACGCTCCATAAATATAGCCGAAACGCAAAGCGCGAGGGCGCTGCCCCTCTTCCACCGCCACGGCTTCCGTGGCCAGAGTGCCCATGATCTCGGCCACTCCCAACAGTTGCTCCGAAACCAACCGGCGCGCCCCCAGAACCCTCTCCTCCCACCCCTGGTAACGCTTGCCCGCTTCGCGCAGGACGTTGGTGGCGGCCAGCAGTTCCGGATAGCGAGCGCAAGATTCCCGTAAATCCGACGGGATCTGCCGGAGGGCAAGTCCGCCGCTGGAACCCTCCCCCAACACCAACAAATCCAAAAAACGCTGGTATGTCCGGTAAAAAGCCAGCCGCCAGCAGGCGTGGAAAGACGGACAGGGACGGCAGACCTGTTCCACCACCGTTGAACAGATCCAGGGAACCTCCGCCTCTTTGGTCTCGGTCTCGGGGCTGCGGATGGTCCTGGCCATTCCGCCGAAAAGTCCGGCCAGATGTCGCAATCGGCCGGGTAAAATCCCCGGCGTTTCCTCATCCCGGCTGGACGAGAGAAGCCCCAAGGTGGCCTTCTCCCACCAGGCATCGGGCAGGGCCGTCGCCAGGAGAACCACGGCCACCGTCTCCGGCAACGTCTTGCCCAAAGCCGGAAAAGCGGCCACCAGGAGCAGATTGCCGGCCAGATACGCCCCCACGCTGGCCAGTCGCCCGAATTCCCGGAAAAAGCCAGTGAGCAGGCCGGCCACCGCTTGGGCGGTCAGATAGGCGGTGCCCGCCCCTCCCCCCAATAGGTCGACCAGACCGGTGACCAAGCCCATGCCGGTTCCGGCCCCCGTGCCGCCCAAACGGGCGGCACCCAACACCAAAAAGGGCACCACGGCGGACACCAGGTTCCAAGGACCAAAAGACAGGCCCACCAAGCCGAGGAGGGCCATCCCCAGGACCACCATCGCCGGGAGCCAGTCCTCACCCGGGCGGGGAAAGTCGGATTCTCCCGCCAGGATGAGGGTCAACCCGCGCCCGAGGAGACAGTAGCCGGTGGCGGCCAAGGTCACCCGCAAGCACAGGTGGAGCAGGGTGACGAAGGAAAATCCTCCGGGTTGGAAGACGAAAAAATCAATCGCCGCCATGGCCGCGACCAACGCGACGGTTGGACCCTGGGGCAGGGCGACAACCGCCGCAGTCGAACCGGAGGGCATGGAAAGGGAGAATCCAACCCAATCTCGGGGAGGGGATTCCGGGCACCGCGGTGACCACCAACCTTCCGCCGATGCCCGGCGCGGCGACCCTTCCCGACTTCGGCGCAAAAACGACAAACTCATCCCGGCGCCTGCCCTGGTTTTCATCCTCCCGGTAGACGGCTCCCCCTCCATCCCCTTGACAGCCAACGGCGCGCCCGGCGGCCCACCGGAACAGTCCAAACCCCTCCGGGCCGGTCCGACTTTTCTTTCCAAGAGGCCGTAGCCGACCAAAAAAGCAAAGTAGAGGATGGCTTGTCCCAAGAGGCTGGGTAGCCCTTCACCCCTGGCCGCCATCCCCACAAGCAGGAATGCTCCCCCCAAGAGTGATTTTTCCCGGTAAAGATAGCGAGTGGCGGCCAGGTAAGCCAGGGCGAAGGGGTGGGGCCAGCCCAGAACGGCGGCTCTCCCCAGGCAAAAACCCAAGGCACCGAGAAAAATGTTTTCCCGGGACAGTTGCGCCGCCAAGCCCGCGAGCAACGTTCGATAGGGGCCAACCCACCGGGCCGGCGGAAAGAGGAGACGACCGGACTTGAGCACCAAAGCAACTCCTTCAACTTGAATTGACCGGTTTTTGCGTACCAAGAATTCATTGTAAGGCCACTGCTTCCCAAATTTTGTCTATCCGTGTTCGTACGCCGAAATTTTCGCCGACATTTTCATGGGATTTGCAACAGGAAATTACTTCCGTCCCGCACGCAAAACCCTTGCCAAAAAGGAACAGGTGCAGTATACTTAAGAAAAAGAATTCTGGAGAAATCTACTGTACGCTTAATTCCCGCAGGGGAAACGGGGGAACCAACCCACCGGGGTGAATCCGGCCGTCCAATGGAACGCCGGTAGGGCTAAACCAACCAGCCCGAACCCGTCAGCTAACCTCGTCAGCGTCGGGGGGTGGATTGCCAGCGTCCAAGCATACATTATTATTCGTCCTTAGATTATAATGCTTCGAACTACCAAAACCCCCATTCGGGGGTTTCTTTGTTTATTCGCGCTCTACAAGGCGAGATTTTCAGTCCCGGAGGGACACATTCAACCAGTGGGAGGCGAGACCACATGAGCCGATCATCCCTTTTCCATCAACTGTTCCCCGGACGCAAGCTGGTCGTTCTCTCCAACCGAGAACCTTACACCCACCACCACTCCCCGGACGGTCCGATCTGCCGGCAGCCGGTCGGCGGCCTCGTTTCGGCTCTCGACCCCCTGCTCCAGTCCACCGGCGGCACCTGGATCGCTTGGGGCAGCGGTGACGCTGACCGCGACGTCTCCCCCAACGGTAGCCTGCGGGTTCCTCCGGAAAGGCCGGCCTACACCCTGCGCCGCCTGTGGCTGTCGCCGGAGGAAGTCAGGGAATACTACGACGACTATGCCAACGGCGGTCTGTGGCCCCTCTCCCACCTGCTGCCGGAACGGGCCAACTTCGCCTGGTCGGCTTGGCGCACCTTTAAAAGCGTCAACCGGCGTTTCGCGGAAACCGCCGGCGCGGTGGCCGGCAGGGGGGACGTGGTCTGGGTCAACGACTACCAACTGTCCCTGGTTCCCGCCTTCCTGCGGGACCTGCGCCCCGACTGCCTCATCGCGCACTTCTGGCACATCCCCTGGCCACCCCACTCCATCTTCCGCCTTTGCCCCCAGCGCCGGGAGCTCCTGGAGGGACTGCTGGGAAACCACCTGTTGGGATTCCACACGCCGGAGTATGCGGCGAATTTCCTGGAAGCGGTGGCCACAGAACTAGACGCCCAGGTCGACCCAACCTCCGGCTGCGTCGTCCACAACGGCCGGGAAACCATGGTGGGGGCCTTCCCCATCAGCATCGACTACAAGTACTGGCGGTCGATGGCCCTCTCCCCCAAGAGCGAACTGCTGGCCGGACGGATTCACCGCCATTACCGGCAAAGGAATCGTTACCTCGGCCTCGCGGTGGACCGCCTCGACTACACCAAGGGCATCCTCCCGCGTCTGGAAGGATTCCGGCAATTCTTCGAACGCTTCCCGGCCTACCGGGGGCGGGTGACCTTGGTTCAGGTGGTGGTTCCCAACCGGACTTCCATCGCCGCCTACGCCGCGTTGCAGGAGGAAATCGCCGCCGTGACCCGCCGCCTGAAAAGCGCCTACCGGCTTCCCGGTTGGGTTCCCATCATTCCCGTCACCAGGAAACTGGAGCCGGAACACCTGAGCAGCCTATATCGAGCGGCGGATTTCGCCATCGTCAGCCCCATTTTCGACGGCATGAACCTGGTGGCCAAGGAGTTTGTGGCCTGCCAGGTCAACCAACGGGGAGTGCTCCTGCTCTCCGAATCGGCCGGAGCTTCGCAGGAGCTGGACGCCGCCTTGCCCATCAACCCCCTGGACCCGGAGGGTTTCGCCGCCACCATCCGCCGGGCTCTGGAAATGTCTCTCGCCGAGCGGCAAAACCGCTTGGAAAGAATGCAGCAATACCTGTCGGCCAACGACATCTACCAGTGGGTGGACAGCATCTTCTACCGTTTGGCCGACCTGAGGCCCTCTCCTTGGGCGAGCGACCTGACCGCCTTCGGCAGTTGATCACCACCGCGCGGGCGGACAAGCGGTTGGACTGGTTCCTGGACTTGGACGGAACGCTGGTGGAAATCGCCCTCCGACCGGAGGCCATCGTCTTCCCCCGCGATCTTTGCGGAATCCTGCGCGCCCTGCATCGTCCCCCGCTTTCCTTCGTTTCCATCGTCAGCGGGCGCTCCCTGCCCCAGTTGCAGAGTTTGTTCCACCGGGAGGCGATCATCCTGGCCGGTAACCACGGGCTGGAGGTGGCTGGACAGGGGATTTCCTTCGTCCATCCCGGCGCGGAAAAGGCGTCGTGTCACCTGGAAAGTCTGGCCGACGACCTGCGGCGGGCTTTGGCCGGGGTGCCCGGCCTGATCCTGGAAAATAAGCAATTCACCCTGACCGTTCATTACCGTCTCGTTCCCGTCCCTGAGCGCGGGAAGGTGGCTCGGACGGTGGAAAAAGCCGCGGCTTTCCACCCCTTCCTGGTCCACCGGGCCAAGGAATCCCTGGAAATAATCCCCCGGTTGGACTGGGGCAAGGGTGACGCCGTCCGCCTGATCCTGGAGCATACCCGGGGACCCCGTTGGGAAGAGACAACTGTACCCGTATGCATCGGCGACGACCGCACGGACGAGGACGCCTTCGGCTTCCTGCGTCGCGCCGGCCGCGGAGTGACCGTTCGGGTGGGGCCCCGGAGGGCGGACACCAAAGCCGAATTCCGGTTGGAGAATCCGGCGGATGTCCGGGAGTTTCTGCGGTCTTTTGTTCCGTCCTGAACGGCCCAACTGTTCCCTGCGCCTGTCGACTGTAGTATAGTTCAGGCAGGAGGGTGATTCGTGCATTTTTACGGTTTTATCTCAAACTCCTACACCTCGGCCTTGGTCACTCCTTCCGGCTCAATCGATTGGTTTCCAGCCCCCCGCTTCGACAGCGGGGCCGTTTTCTGCCGGCTGCTGGACCTGGAAAACGGCGGTTTCTTTCAGGTCCAACCCGCCGACAGCCACCGGACCAGCCAGACCTACCTTCCCGGCACCAACATCCTGGAGACCGTTTTCCATACTCAGGAAGGGAAAGCGGTCATCACCGATTACCTGGTCATCGGCCGCCCGGAAATTCGTCGTTTGGCGGTGACCACCATCCCGCTGACCGCCGCCGTCCAACCGGTCTTCGCCTACGGGCACGTTCCGTCCGTCCGCAAGAAGGAGAACGGCTCTTGGGTTTTTCTCAATCCGTCCGGTGCGGACGCGCTGGTCTTGACTTTCCGGCCCGGGGAGGGCATCTTTTTCCACAACGGACTTTGGCACCTGCCGCCGGGACGCTGGGAAATGATCCTGCGCTATTCCACCCACTGGGTCCAGGAAGGTCATGCGCCGGGCGACCTCGGTCCACCCGCGGCGGACACCCTGCGGCACACCGTCAACTATTGGCGCGAAGCCGTCGCCTTCTCCTCCTACCGCGGTCCCCACCGTGCGGCCATGGAAAGATCCCTCCTGGTGATCAAGGGTCTCACCTACCGGACGACCGGCGCCATCATCGCCGCCCCCACCACCTCCCTCCCCGAAGTCCTGGGCGAAGCCCGGCAGTGGGACTATCGCTTCGCCTGGATCCGCGACGGCGCCTACGCCGCCGAAGCCCTGCTGGCGGCCGGGGATCTGGTCGGAGCCCGGCGTTTCCTGGAATTCGTCTTCAACCTGGTCAGCCTGAGCGGCAAGCCGTTCCCCAACCCCTTCTTCCAGGTTGACGGAACAGCCAGCCTGGGGGAACGGGAACTGCCGTGGCTGGCCGGCTTCCGGGGGTCCGCTCCCGTCAGGGTGGGCAACGCCGCCACCGCCCAAAACCAGATGGACGTTGAGGGAGCCTTCCTTTGGGCCGTGGAAGGCTATTTTGCGCGGACCGGCGACCACTTCTTCCTCCGGGATTATTGGTGGGCCATCGACAAAATCGTCTCCTGGGTCGCCGCCAACCGGGACCTGCCCGACGCCAGCCTCTGGGAATTCAGGGAAAGGGAGGCCCACCACACCCACTCGCGGCTCATGGTCTGGGTTGCCCTGAAGGCCGGAGCCAGACTGGCCGCCGCCCTCGGCCACCAGGCCCGCGCCGCGCTGTGGCGATTGGCGGCGCGGGAGGCGGAGGATACCATTTGGAAATTCGCCTTTTCTCCGGTAACGGGCCGTTTCCAGCAGAGCTTCGAATCGCCGGCCCTGGACTGCGCCCTGCTCACCCTGCCGCTCTACGGTTTCCTGCGAGCCCGGGATCCCAGGTTCACCGCCACCCTGGAGGCCATCGAGAAACACCTGGTCAGCGGCCCCTTCGTTTTTCGCTACCGCGAGGACATGCTTGGCCACACCCGCCACCCCTTTCTCCTGGCCAGTTTCTGGTTGGCCCGCGTCTACCTGCGCCAGGGGAAAAGGGGCAAAGCCGCCGGCATCATCGCCCACGTGCTGGACGAAGCAACGACCGATCTCGGCCTCATGGGCGAACACTTCGACCGGCAAACGGACGAACCACGCGGCAACTTCCCCCAGTTGTTCCCCCACGCCGCCTTGGTGCTGGCCCTGTTGGAACTGGCCGCCTGAGCGTCGGCCGGCTTTCGCCGCATCTCGCTCCCTCCTTTGGGCATTTCGCCGGTATTTTACTGCCGTAATTCATGGTAACCTGATAAAATCAGTGATATTTCGTCTTTGTCAGCCTTTTCCATTGGTTTAAACCCAAATCCCGCCGAATTCCAGCAAAAACAAGTCCTTTGAGTTGTTGAAATGTCGCATTTATTTCTGCAAGATAGAAGGCAACGATCAATCCCGGAGGGATCTTTTTGTCGATTAAAACCAAATTGGCCGGCTCTTTCGCCATTTTGCTTCTCCTGATGGCCGGGACCTCGGCCATTTCCCTGGTCAACTTCCGCTCCGTCGCCGGTCAGGCCACGCTTTTGAACAGCCGGCGCGAACGGCTGGCCATCCTGGCCCAGCACATGGAGAGCATGTTCTACGCTTTCGACGACCAGATGAACATGTACGTCCTGGTGGCCCCCATCAACCCGGGCCTGGCCGCCACCACCCTGCAACAGGCCAATGCCTACCGAAACGCCTTTTACAATGACTACCGCTTGGCGGGTCCGCTCACCGACCCGAACGACCGAGCTTACCTGCGGCGCATCAAACGGGACATCGACTCCTACTCGGCCTTCGCCAACCGGGTGGTGGCCGACGAGCGGGCGGGCAACCGGTCCGCGGCCGTCTACGTCCAGACGGTGGGCAACCTGGCCCCCTCCAACGACCTTCCCTTGGCCCTGTCCGCCTACCGCCGCCTGTCCGAAAAGGACGCAACCGCGCTGGTGCAAAAGATCACCTCCGCCGGCGCCGCCGACAGCCAGTGGGTGGTCTGGCTGGGCCTCGTCTCCCTGCTGGCGGGCGCCGCCCTGGCCGTGGCCGGAGGCGTCCTCTTCGCCAACCCGGTGGCGGCCCTGGCCACCGCCGCGGCCCAGATTGCCCGCGGGGAATTCGCCGCCGTCAAGGACAAAGGGCTCAAGATCCGCTCCCGCGACGAACTGGGAAAACTCTCGGCGGCCTTCGGCCAGATGGTCGCCTACCTGCGGGAGATGGCCGCCGCCGCCCAGTCCATCGCCGCCGATAACCTGGCGGTCAAGATCGCGCCACGTTCGGAGCAGGATGCCCTGGGCAACTCCTTCAACCACATGGTGGGCAAACTGGGGGAATTCGTCGCCAACGCGAACGCGTCCAGCCTTCACTTGGCCGATTCCGCGGCGGAAACCTCCCGCGTCACCGAACAGATCGCCACGGCCATTTCCCAAGTGGCCGCCGGCACCAACAGCCAGGCCGACGAACTGCGCCACCTCACCGATGGGGTGGAAAAGTTGCACGAAGCCGGGCGAACCGTGGCCGAGGGCTCGCGCCGCCAGGCCCTGGACATGGCCGACACCTCCCGGGAGGTGGACGAGGTGGTCCGGGCGATCCGGGAAATGGCGGCCGGGGCGGAACACGCCGGAGCCAGCGCCGGGCGCAGCCAATCGCTGGCCGCCCAGGGCGGCGAGGTGGTGGGCCGGGCGATGGAGGGCATGGACCGCATCCGGGAAACGGTCTTCGCCGCCGCGGCCCAGATCCGCGAATTGGGCGAACTCTCCCACCGCATCGGCAGCATGGTGGAAATGATTGCCTCCATCGCCGACCAGACCAACCTGTTGGCGCTCAATGCGGCCATCGAAGCCGCCCGGGCCGGAGAACACGGGCGGGGCTTCGCCGTGGTGGCGGAGGAGGTGCGCAACCTGGCCGCGCGTTCCGCCACCTCCACCAAGGAAGTGGCCAGCCTGGTGGAACAAATCCGTTCCACCACCGCCAAAGCCGTGGAAACCATGGAGAAAAGCCGCTTGGAGGCGGAGGAGGGCAACACCTTGGCCGCCGAGGCCCGGCGGGCTTTCGGTGAGATCGTCTCGGTGGTGGACAACGGCACGAAGGAAATCATGCAGATCTCCCAGGCCATCTCCGTCCTTTCCACCAAGGGCGATTCCCTGCACACCCTGTCCAATCGGGTGAGCCGGATCGCCGAGGAAAACGAACAGCACGCGGCGGACATGGCCGAGAATACCGGGCGCATGGCCCAGGCGGTGGAGGGGATCGCGGCCGTGGCCGAAGAAAGCGCCAGCTCCGCCGAACAGGTGTCGGCCTCGGCGGAGGAGATCACCGGCTCGGCCGAGGAGCTGGCTCGCTTGGCGGAGGAGTTGCAAACCTTCGTCAGGCGGTATAAGATTTAATGGACACGCCCCAGCGGGAGGGAAATCCTTTGGCTAATCCCCAGACGACCGCCGCCTTGGTCGCCCTCGAAACCGAAACCGCCAGTCTGCTCAACCGGATCGGCAACCTGCCCCCGGAGGTTCCCGGGCTTCGTTCCCCGGAAGGCGGCTGGACCATCGCCCAGATCGTCCAACACGTGGCCGTCACCGAGGAAACCATCATCCTGAACCGTTACGTCGCAGCCATGCGCCGGGGGGAAACGGGGGAGGATCGGACCCAAGCCCCGGCCCGGCCCGCCGATCCCAGGATCATGCGCAACCGTTCGCCCAAGGTCCAGACCTTCCCCGAACTCGAACCTGACCCCGCCGTCACCTGGGAAGAGGCAAGATCCCACCTGGAAACGGTCGGCGCTCGCCTCCGGGAGGCCGCCTTGGCCTGCCCGCCCGGAACCCGACACCTGCACCCGCGATTCGGGATGCTTTCTTTGGCGACCCTGATCCAAGATGTCGCCGCCGGTCATTTGAATCGCCACCGGCAGCAGGTCGAAGAGATCCTCAGCCAAAATGGCTATTAATTCCTACCCACTGGAACTCCTCGCCCGGGAACACCGGGCGATCCGCGGCGCGGCGACGAACCTCCGCCGAATTTATCAGGACGGCGAGGATGTGTCCGGCGCGTTGACCTTCGTCCGGCAATTGGCCGAAAATCACTTCCGCGCCGAGGAACGGGCTTGGCTCCCGGTGCTGGAGGCGTCTTTCCGCCGGCGGGGGAGCGGCTGTTTGTCGCCGGCCCGCGCCGTGCGAGCGGCGCACCGAACGTTGCGCCGCCTCTTGGAGCAGGCCGCCGACAACCCCGCCGAAATCCCGTTCCTCTGCGCCATCCTGGAGGATCACGCGGCCCAGGAAGATCTTTTGCTTTTCCCCCTCTGCGCGGCCCTGCTGGACGAGCCGGAAAAAGACGCCATCGCACGGAGATTGGGCCTCGCCGATCCGGTGGACATGCCGCCGCCACCTCCCGGACCTGGTTTCCGCTTGCGCCACGCCTACGACGCGCCCTCGCCCACGGACGGATGGCGGGTGCTGGTGGACCGGCTCTGGCCGCGGGGCCTTTCCCGGGAGAAGGCCGCCCTCGCAACCTGGGCCAAGAACCTGGCTCCCTCGACGGAACTGCGCCGCTGGTTCAACCACCAACCGGACCGCTTCGCCGAGTTCCGCCGCCGTTATCGGGAAGAACTGTCCGACCCGGCCCTGGCCGGAGAACTCGACGATCTGACCAACCGCGCCCTCACCGGGCCGGTGACCCTGCTCTTCGCCGCCGCGGATGCAGAGTGCAACCAGGCGGTCGTCCTCCAGGAGGTGTTGGAAGAACGGCGCCTGAGCAAGGAGTTTCTCATCCGGTGGGACCTTTGCCTCGACAAGGCAACCGTGCCTCCATCGTGAACAGGCAACTGCGGGCCAAGCCGGGGCTGACCCGGGCTTGGGCCGCCTGACCCGAGGATCGCTGCCGAATGTTTTCGCCCGGTTTGCCGTCTTCCGGGCCTCCTCCATACGCCAAGTCGCCGGACCAAACCGCGGTCGGCGACTTTCTTTTTTTTCGGAGAATGCTCGGATTTTAAAGAAAATGAGGGAAACAAGCCGCCCTCCGGCCCCCAGGCCAACTCACCGTCACTTTCGACATTTTTTAGCTTAAAAAAGTATTTGTATTATTTTTTCTTTCTGTGCATCATTAGAAGCGACCCTTGGCACCGGAAGAATCGTTTCGGGCCGATTCCGCGTCGCAACCGGCGGGAAGCCGGTGGGAGGAGGATGAAGATGCTGGCCCAGGAATTGGTGCCGAAGGTGGCATACTGCGTATCCGCCTTGTTGCGCGAGTTCGGACGCTGGATCGCGATCATGGGCTGCGGCGAGGCGCGGGTGCTCGTCGACATCCCGACGGGCGAGACTCTTTTGTGTTTGAGCCGGAGTGGGATCAACCGAGTCTCGGCTCGGCTGTCCACGGCGGAAACGGCCGTAATCACCGGTTGCCTGGAGGCCGCTTTCATCCAAACTTTGAAACTTCGCCTGGGACCGATCACCGACGACGACCTGATCGACCTGAACCTGGTCGGACGGGAGATCCATGGCCCAAAAGACCTCCTCCGCCTGATCAAAAAAGCCGAGGAGGATATGCTGACCCAACCCAAGTCCCCCGGTGGCTTGGGTTGGGCTTTCCCCGCCAACTCCTAGCCCGGAGTCCCGGCTGAATAAAGATCCGGCA
>JAJZBP010000239.1:526-3429 GCA_021798855.1 Bacillota bacterium | reverse complement strand
ATAAAGAAACGATGCCGGAACGCCATTTGATGGCGTTTTAATTTTTTGTGGCGTAGTCCATCGGAGACTTGGACTGTCATTCATAATTATGGAAGATCAGGCGCCAAAACCGTTGTGATGATAAGCCAATCCGACCTTCGTGACGTTGAATCCGCCGGATGCACTCCGCTTCCCGACATTGACCCTCACGCTTGGCCACGCAAGCGGCGAGGAAGGCGACAATGGCGGACGGTGAAGTCCCGCCGGCGGGAGCGGGTGAACCGGGTTCAGCGGGACAGGGTCAGGAAGCGGGGGAGCAGGGCGTCTTGGGCCTCCAACAGGATGTCGCGCAGGTGCCGGTACTCGCCGGGGCTGACCGGTTCGTTTTCATGGGCGGAACGGTTGCGGATTTCGTTGACCTCGCCGAGTCGTTTTTTGGTCAGCGGGTGGGCCAACCAGGGGGCGTCGGACCGGGTGAGGAAATCGCCCACCCGGTCCGCCAGTTCCACCGGCCGGGGAGCCAAACGGTTGCCGTCCGGGTCGAACAGGATGAGGCGGATGTCCCGCAACGACAGGTTGCAGCACCTGTCTTTCTGGGACGGCCTGGACAGGGAAATGGCCCGCAGGTAATGGTGGAGAGCCCGTTCTGTCCGTTGGTCCTCCTGCAGGAAGCGCAGCAGGGGCGCCGCCAGGAAGTGGTTGGCGATGCATTCGCAGGCGCGGGAGAGGGCGAAGGCGGGAAGGACGTAGGAATCGTTGCCGAAGGCATCCTCCCCGACGATGATCTCCAGGAAAAGGGCCTCGTGGAGCATGTCCAAAACCGGGCCGACGCTCGACCATACTCCGGTGAAGCGCGCGCGCAAATCGGCGGTTGCCCGGGCGGAAACGGCCGCAAAAAGGTCGGGGGCGAAGACGGCGAACACCTCGGACGGCGAGGCGGACGGAGCCGGCGACGCGGGCGGGTACGGCGAAGCCGGAGCGGCCCCACCGGGCGGCGTGGACAGGCCGGGCGTGGCCGTCTGCAGGTCATTCAATTGCCGGCGCAAATCGTTCAGTTCCCCGTGGAGCAGATGCGCTTGCTCGCTGCCGCCAGCCAGTTTTTCCCTCAGTTCCTGGGTCTCGGCGGCCAATTCGCTCCTTTGGGTCTCCAACTCCAACAGAGCGTCTTGCAGGCGGACCAATTCCGCCGTTGGGCTTTCTCCCCACGGCAGCCCGTAGGGGCGTTCCTCCGCCGGACCGCCGGGCGCCTGAACCCGGCAGGCCCTTTGGTTGAGCAGGCGAAAAACATCTTGATACAAGCGTTTTTCACTGAGCCGGTGGTCCTCCAGGCAAACGGTGCGGACGGCCGGGCTGTTGTACGGGTTGACCACCGTCAGCCGGCAGCCGGGTTCGGTTTCCCGGAGCAAGTCAACGAAACCCTCGAGCAGAGCGCCCTGACGGGTGCCGGCCCAGGACGAGGTCTTGCCGTAGGCGACCGTGTCCCCCGCGGGCCACCTTTCCAACGTGGCTTCATAGCGGCCTCTTTTTTGTTCCTGGTCCATGACCGCCCAGATACAGAGCCGGTATTCCATGGCGCCGGAGGTTTCCTCGTTTTCCCGCCCCTTCGATCCCGCGGCCAGCATGACGGCCAAAATGTAGGCCGGGTTGCTCTTGGAAACTCCGGCTCGGCGGAGGGCGAATGAGGTTGGGGTTGCCGTTGGCAACCTGAGGGCATAGGCCCGTTCCAGCTCGGCTCCGGTTATGAGACGAGGTTTCCCGGTGCTTTCCGGGGTGATCTCCATCCATCCAGACCCACCGGGGCCATCCGGCTCGACCTTGGTCACCCTGAACCGGGCTTCCCTGACCGGCGTTTTGAGGATTCTCCCGGCCAACTCCACTATTTGTGGCCAGGGTACCAACCGCATCCCGCCCTTCCCCACGGTATTTGTTGGAGATTTCGAGTTAAGCCTCCGAAATCCTCCCATCTCCGGGGAAAAAGGCGAGACAAATCGAATATTGCCGGAAATTATCCGTGGAAGCAGGGGGACGGCGGATTAGGAGAATGGGCGAATGTCGGCAACAGGAAGTGGCCACCCCGGGGTGGCCACAATGTCAGTCGAAAATTCGTGGAGAGGTCAGAACGCGCCTCTGGGCCGCCTCCGTCATCACCAGCCGCCGTTGCCCCAACCGCCCCCGCCGCCGAAGAAACCGCCGAGCATGTCTCCCACCAGGTTGGCCAGCATGTCCATGGCGAAGAAGCCGCCCAGGTTGAAACCGCCCTGTGGTCCGTAATTTCCGTAATTGCCACTGTTCCCGTAATTGCCGCCGCCCTGGAACAAGGTCGGGCCAGCCGCGGCGGGGTTACGGCTCTCCTCCGTTGCGTCGTCATCGTTCTCCGTGGCGGGGGCGTCCTTGGTGCTCCCCGGCCATGCCAGTTCCTGGGTGGCGTAGAGATAGGCCCGCATGACCCCGTCGTAGTAATATTCCTCCGCCTCCTCGTGGGTCTCCTGGTCAACGTGGACGCCCCGTTGGATAGCGCCGATCACCTGGTCGGCGCTGTCCTTCTTCGTGCGGGCTTCGGCCAGGAGCAGCAGGGCGGACTTGATCCGTTCCCCTTCACCTCGCGTCTGGAGTAGTTCGATGCGGGTGCCCAGCACGTCTTCGAGTTTCTGGGCGGCCCGCTTCATGGCCAGGAGGTGCTCCAGCGGGCAACGGCCGGGAACTTCCAAGCGGGGCCCGGGGAGGATGGGGAGCCGCTCCGTGCCGCCTCCGGCAAGGACCAACTCCCGGCGGACGGCGGTGACCAGGTCGGGAATTTTGCGGTAAAACGCCTGGGCCTGGAGGAAGGTGACCTGGGGCAGGTGGCGCGGGTGGGCCGGATCCCGGCAGGCGTCCAGGACGAAGGCGTCGGCGAAGGTGACCAGGGCTTCGGCGGCGGCGTAATA
>JAJZBP010000239.1:0-516 GCA_021798855.1 Bacillota bacterium | reverse complement strand
AATAGGTTCGGGCGCCTTTGAACCGCTCCGGTGACGTTTGCGCGCCGGCAGTTTTGGCCGCATCCTCCTCCGCATTATTGATTTCCTCGTCCAGTCCATAGACCAAGTCGCCCATTCTCTGCAGGCCGGCCAGTTTCCGTACGGTGGGATCCTCGTGGTGGAGCCCCATGACGGCGGCCAATTCGTGGTGCAGGCTTTCGAACAAAGGCATGCTGACATCTCCTTTTCACGCCCGGAGCCAACGCAGAAAACCGGCGCCGGCCAAAGCCGGGGTGCCGGTGCGCGGGCTCGGTTGCGTTCTTTGGGGGGATTCGTCAGGGTGGGGGCGGAATCCTCCCGGTGGCCGCCCCGTCGGGGGATATTTTGGGCCTTTTCCGCGCTGGGAAATGGAGGAGAGCAGACGAACGCGGTGGAGCCGGCGTTGGCCATCACTCTCCTCCATCCCTTGCGGGCGGGATAAAAACCGTTCCTGAAAACTCGACAATACTTGCAGTTTCCCGCTCGTAATTGTCAAGA
>JAJZBP010000010.1 GCA_021798855.1 Bacillota bacterium | reverse complement strand
GAGGGCGTTTCCCACGGTCATCCCATAACCCCGTTCGAGGGGCTCGACCGTGAACTTCCCATAAGTCCCGTCCGGTGACGCTTCCACGCATTCTATTTTCGGTTGTTCAATCTCGTTCATCCGCCGACCTCCTGTGTGTCGCTGCACTCCCGGTGGAAAATCCGCACTTCCTCCCGTCGAGTCACCCGCCCTTGGCCTATCCCTAAAAGCCGCCAAATTTTGCCTTTAACGAGAGTAAAGCTCCACGATCAGGTGCTCTTCCAACGGCAGTTCGACGTCCTCGCGCTTCGGCAAACGCACCACTCGGCCCTGATAAGACCCCTCTTCCCGCTCCAACCAACCGGGAATCGTCGCCCGCCAGTCGGAAATTATCTCCCGCACGCGGGATATTTTCTGGGCTTCCTCCCGCAGCGCCACCACATCGCCCTCCCGCAGCGAAAATGACGAAATGCTAACCTTCTTCCCATTCACCGTGAAGTGACCATGCCGCACCATTTGCCTGGCCTCGGCCCTGGAAAGGGCGAACCCCAAACGGTAGACCGTATTGTCCAGCCGCCGCTCTAAAAGCGCCAGCAAATTCTCTCCCGCCACGCCGTGCATGGAAGTCGCCCGGTGAAAATAACGCCGGAACTGGGTCTCCAACACACCGTAAATACGGCGAGCCTTTTGTTTCTCCCGCAACTGTAAACCGTACTCCGTTGGTTTTGTCCGCCGTCCTTGCCCATGTTCCCCCGGCGGGTACGCCCGCTTCACCGCGGAACACTTCTCACTGTAGCAACGACTCCCCTTCAGGAACAGCTTCGTTCCCTCCCGCCGGCAGAGGCGGCAAACCGAATCCGTATAGCGTGCCATTGGTTTTTATGGATCCCTCCTCGTGTGTGCAGAAAATCGTCCCGTCATCGGCTTGGGTTCTAGACCCGCCGGCGTTTGGGCGGGCGGCATCCGTTGTGGGGAATCGGCGTGACGTCTTTGATCATGTTTACTTCCAGCCCCGCCGCCTGCAGCGAGCGGATGGCCGCCTCCCGCCCCGAACCAGGACCCTTGACGTAAACTTCGACTTCCCGCATCCCGTACTCCATGGCCCCCTTCGCCGCCACCTCTCCGGCCGTCTGGGCCGCATAGGGAGTGCTTTTTCGGGATCCCTTGAACCCCTGGGAACCGGCGGATGACCAAGAAATGGCGTTCCCGGTGACGTCCGTGATCATGACGATGGTATTGTTGAACGTCGATCTGATGTGGGCTATCCCCTTTTCAACCAAACGCCGTTCCTTTTTCTTGGCTCTGACTGTTCGCTTGGCCATCGTTAACCTCCTTGTTACCTATTGCAGGTCGCAATACTACTTTTTCCGCTTTACCCCGACGGTTTTACGCGGTCCCTTCCGGGTGCGAGCGTTGGTCTTCGTTCTCTGCCCCCGCACGGGCATCCCGCGCCGGTGACGCAAACCCCGGTAACTGCCGACGTCGATCAGCCGGCGGATGTTCAATTGGATCTCCGCCCTGAGTTCCCCTTCAACCTTGAAATTCCGGTCAATGTACTCCCTCAGTCTCGCCACTTCGTCGTCCGTAAGGTCCCGCACCCGGGTGTCCGGGTTGACATCGACCTGCCGCAGGATTTCCCTGGATCGATTCAGTCCAACCCCATAGATATACGGCAACGCCGCCTCCACCCTCTTGTCCCGGGGTAAGTCAACCCCAGCGATCCGCGCCATCTACCCGCCTCCTTGTTGTCCTCTTGGTACTACCCCTGTTTTTGCTTGTGTTTGGGGTTGGCGCAGATGACAAGCACGTTGCCCTTGCGCCGGATTATCTTGCACTTCTCGCACATTTTCTTCACCGACGGCCGAACTTTCACGCCGCTTCCTCCCCTTGTGCCAATCACTTGTAACGGTAAATGATGCGCCCTCTCGTAAGATCATACGGAGATAATTCCACCGTCACCCGGTCGCCCGGCAGGATCCGGATGAAATGCATCCTTATTTTTCCGGACACATGCGCCAGAACTCTATGCCCATTGGCCAGTTCCACCTTGAACATGGCGTTTGGGAGAGGTTCGATCACGGTTCCCTCCAGCTCAATGGTTTCCTCCTTACTCACTTCTCCCTCCCTCCTTTCTCCGCAAGGCCGACCAATACGGCTTTTACTTCCGCATCCCCGAGGGTGCCTCCACCGGCCAACTTCCCGGCCGCATCTTCATCAACCGCCTGACAAGGGAGCAGATGGCGGCGGTTCTTGGCCTTCGGTCGGCTCACTTTCCGCAGTTCGCCGTCGGCCACCACCACACGCTGGGCGGTCAGCCTCAAAACCAGGAAGTGCCTGCCGGCATCGCGTCCGGCCAGGGATAAAACCAGTTGCCCCGGCCGGAAATCCCCTTCCACGCCCATACCTCCCAAAACCAGCCACCTCGTACCCTTCTGAACCGTTCCGGCTGCTTCCAGAATTCCACGGCATTACGTTAGCTTACCCATCCCGTTATATTCCATTCCATCCAACCTAATGGATGCTTGGCAAGACGATGTCTTCCGCCAACAGGGTTAGGATCTCCGGCCCGTTCTCCCCGACCAACACCGTGTGCTCGAAATGAGCGGATGGTTTGCCGTCGGCGGTAACCACCGTCCAGCCGTCCCCCAGGGCCTTGGTTTCATCTCCGCCCAGGTTGAACATCGGCTCGATGGCCAAGGTCATCCCCGGTTTGAGAATCGGTCCTTTCCCCGGCGGCCCATAATTCGGAATTTGCGGATCCTCATGCACGGTGCGGCCGATGCCGTGTCCCACGTAATTCCTGACCACCCCCAGGCCGGCGGCGTCAGCCTGGACCTGAATGGCATTCGACACATCCGACAGGTGCCTTCCCGGTTGGGCAGCCTCTATCCCGCAATAGAGCGCCCGGCGGGTCACCCGAAGCAGTTCCCACACGGAGCCGCCGACTTCGCCAACCGCCACGGTGAGAGCCACGTCCCCACAATATCCCTGCACGAGAACCCCCAAATCCAAACTAAGGATATCCCCCTCCTGCAACCGCCGTTTCCCCGGCAGCCCATGGACCACCTGGTCGTTGACGCTGCTGCAGATGTGGGCCGGAAATCCCCTGTACCCCTTGAATGCGGCCACGGCTCCCTCGGCCGCCAGGAGATCCCTGGCCAGGGCGTCCAATTCACCCGTGGTCACTCCCGGCCTGGCCGATTGAGCCAACCGCCCGATGACCAATCCGGCAATTATACCAGCCCGGCGCATTCGCTCGATTTCCGCCTTGGATTTCCGGATAATCATTGGCCCCGAATGCTGGTGGTTACCTCCTCCACCGTCCCTTCTCCGGGAACTTCCCGAAGCAGGCCGCGTTTCCGATAATAATCGATCAGCGGTAGGGTATCCTTTTCGTAAACGTCCAGGCGCCGTTCCACCGTCTCCAGGGTATCGTCGGACCGTTGAACCAACGTTTGGCCACAACGGTCGCAACGCCCCTCCTCCGCCGGACGAGCGTAGAGCAGGTGATAGGTGGCGCCGCAGCCGGCGCAAACCCTGCGGGCGGTTAGGCGCTCAACCAAGGCCCGCCGGCTCACCTGAATGGCCACCACCTCATCCAGGGGGCGCCCCAGTTGGGAAAGAGTCGCGTCCAGTGCCTCCGCCTGAGGAAGGGTACGCGGAAAGCCGTCCAGAATGAATTCGTCGGCATCGGCACCGGCCAACCGCTCACGGACGATCGCCACCACCACCTGATCCGGTACGAGTTCCCCCCGTTCCATATAGGCCTTGGCCTGCAAGCCCAAAGGAGTGCCTTCCTTCAGGGCCGCCCGGAAGATGTCTCCGGTAGCCACGTGGGGGATACCCAATTCCTCGGCCAAGCGTGCCGCCTGCGTTCCCTTCCCGGCACCCGGCGCTCCCAGTAGAACCAGCCGCAAACTGCATCCTCCTCTTGATAGCTCTTTTCTTTTCCCGTCGCCGGTCCGGAGGTTGTCCGCCGGCGCTTGATCAACGCATGAACCCCTGGTAGCTGCGCATGGTCAGGTGCGCTTCGATCTGCTTCATGGTTTCCAAGGCCACCCCCACCAGGATCAGCAGGGAAGTCCCCCCGAAGTAAATGTTGGGGATGTTCGTCAGCATGGTGATGAAATTGGGCATGATGGCAACTGCGGCCAGAAAGACCGCCCCCACCACCGTCAATCTGGTCAGAATCCGTTCCAGGTGGGTTTGCGTGGGTTTACCGGGACGCAACCCCGGAATGAACCCCCCGTATTTTTGCAGGTTCTCCGCCACATCCTTGGGGTTGAAGGTCACCGCCGTATAGAAAAAGGTGAAGGCGAAAACCAGGATAAACTCAATGATGATGTAGGGGGCGGTGGTGAAGTTCATGAAATTGACGATGCTCGTGGCCCACGGAGCGGTGATGAAGTGCGCCAAGGTCAGGGGAAAAGCCAGGATGGAAATGGCGAAAATGATCGGAATGACCCCCGCCCCGTTCACCTGCATGGGAATGTAGGTCGAACGCCCCCCATACACCTTTCTCCCAACGACCCTTTTGGCGTAACTGACCGGAATGTGCCTTCTACCCTCCTGAACCACGACCACCAACCCCACCACCGCCAAGGCCACCACCAGCAGCAGGATGATGTTCAGGAAGTTGATCGTCCCGGCCTGAAGGTAGGTGACGATATTGCTCACCCCAAGCGGCAACTGGGAAACGATGCCGGCGAAGATCAGCAGGGAAATACCGTTTCCGATCCCCTGGTCGGTGATCATCTCTCCCACCCACATCAGGAAAATGGTTCCCGCAGTCAGGGTGATCACGGTCAGGGCAAATTCAAACAGCCCCGGATGGTAAAAAGCCCCCGCAATCCTGGTAAGACCGAAGGTTATACCCACCGCCTCGACCACCGCCAGGATGACCGTCAAATATCTGGTATACTGAATCATTTTCTTCCGTCCCTCTTCCCCTTCCTTGGCCAATTGCTCCAGGAAAGGTACTGCCACCGTCAGCAATTGCATGATGATGGCCGCGTTGATATACGGTGTAATCGTCATGGCGAAGACCGAAAAAGAAAAGAAGGCCCCGCCGGAAAAAAGGTTTAACAGGCCGAACAGGGCTCCGGCCTGCAGTTTCGCCTGGACGATGGCGGAATCCACTCCCGGCACGGGGATGTGGGAACCCAACCGGAAGACCACCAGCATCAACAGGGTGAAGAAGATGCGCCGGCGCAGGTCTTCGACTTTCCAGGCCGCCCGCAGGGTTTCCAACAATTTAAAGCACCTCTGCCTTGCCGCCGGCTGCGGTAATCTTGGCGAGCGCCGATTGGGAGAAGGCATGGGCCACAACGGTCAGGCCGACCTTGACCTCTCCGCTTCCCAAAATCTTCACTCCATCCCGCACCTCTTTGAGCAAACCTTCATCGAGCAAAAGCCGCGGGGTCACTTCCGTTCCTTCCGCAAAGCGCGCCAGATCCTCCAGGTTGATCACCGTATACACCTTCCGGAAAACGTTTGTAAACCCGCGTTTGGGCAATCGCCTCTGCAGAGGCATCTGCCCACCTTCAAAGCCGGGACGGATGCTGCCGCCGGAGCGGGCTTTCTGTCCCTTATGACCTCGGCCTGACGTCTTGCCCAAACCTGACCCCAACCCACGGCCGACCCTTTTGCGCTCTTGGCGCGATCCCGGATTGGGCCTCGTCCCTTGTCCCATCTAGTTCTCCTCCACCTTCACCAGATGCCTGACTTTGCGCAGCATCCCTCGAATGGCCGGGCTGTCCGGTTGTTCCACCGTCTGCCCCAAGCCACGCAGGCCCAGAGCCCTGACGGTACTTTTTAGTTTTTGCGAGTAGCCGATTTGGCTCTTGATCTGGGTAATCTTCATCTGCTAGCCCCCCTGCCCGACAGCCTTACCCCGCAACTGGGCCACTTCTTCGGCGGACCTCAATGACCGCAAGCCTTCCATGGCGGCCAGAACGACGTTGTTGGGACTCTTGGAGCCGAGGGATTTGCTGAGGACGTCTCGCACACCCGCCAGTTCCATGATCGCCCTGACCGCTCCGCCGGCGATGACCCCGGTCCCCTCCCTGGCCGGTCGCAGGAAGACCTTGCCCGCGCCGAACACTCCGAGGGCTTCGTGGGGGATGGTGCTGCCGACCTTTGGCACTTTGATCAGGTGCTTCTTGGCGTCCTCGATCCCCTTTTTAATGGCTTCCGGAATCTCCGTAGCCTTGCCCAAGCCGGCGCCGACCATTGAATCCCCGTCTCCAACCACAACCAGAACACTGAAGGAAAACCGCCGCCCACCCTTGACCACCTTGGCCACCCGGTTGATCGAAACCACTTTTTCCTTGAGTTCCGCCTTGTTCGAATCTGCTCTGGGCAATCCCTCACCTCCTTCTCCTTAGAATTCCATGCCTCCCGACCTGGCCCCCTCGGCCAATGCCGCCACCCGGCCGTGATAGATAAAACCACCGCGGTCAAAAACCACTTTCTTGATCCCCCGTTGGGTGGCCCGTAACGCCAAGAGTTCCCCCACCGCCCTGGCCACCCCGGTCTTGCCCCCGCTGATGGACTTGCCGGCGACCTCTGCGTCCAGGCTGGAAACCCCGACCAGCGTTCGCCCACCATCGTCAACAACGATTTGCGCATAGATGTGTTTGGAACTGCGAAAGACGGCCAGGCGAGGCCTTTCAACACTCCCCACCACCTTCTGCCGAACCCGGCGATGCCGGCGATCCCGAATCATCGCCCTTTGGGTTGCAACGATCATAAGAATTCACCCCCCCACGTGATTCCCCAACGGCCCGCCGGCCGCCGCGTTTACTTCTTGCCCGTCTTACCCGCCTTACGGCGGACCACCTCTTGGGCATACCTGATCCCCTTGCCCTTATAGGGTTCGGGCGGACGCAGTCCCCGGATTTTGGCAGCCATCTGACCAACCATTTCCTTGTCGTTCCCTTTGATCAGAATGGTGGTCGGGCTGGGCACCTCCACCAGAATTCCGTCCGGGGGCTGAATCTCCACCGGGTGGGAGAACCCCAGGGTCAGCAGGAGCTTTCCCCCCCCCTTGGAAGCACGGTAGCCAACCCCGGTGATGTCCAACTGTTTGGTGAATCCCTTGGTCACTCCGTCCACCATGTTCTGCACCAGGGTACGGGTCAGACCGTGCAGACTGCGCTGCAACTTGGCCTCACTGGACCGGGAAACGACGATCCTGCCCTCGCCCAATTCCACCGCCACCTGCGACGGCAATTCCCGCGAAAGTTCCCCCCGCGGACCTTTAACCCGGATGGTGCCCCCATCCATATCCACCGTTACCTCTTTGGGAACGGTCACCGGAACTTTTCCTATTCTGGACATTCAGCCGGACCTTGCGGCCCCTTACCCTCCTTTCCAAAAAGGCGGTTCGCCCGGCGAGCGGGCTCACACCGACCTTGTCCCTCGACATTCTGATCTTTCAACTGTATTACGGGGAGCCGCCCTTGGCGGTAAACTGGACGTCATGGGTTTTAGTACGACCGCAATGCGGTCGGTGGAGATTGAAGCGGAGGGATCCTCATTCGTCGTTCGCGAAGCGAATAGAATCCCGGAGCTTCACTCCACGTTTGCCGGAGGTCTGTTCCTTGCCCTCGCGGGCGGCGATGGGCGCATGTGCAAGAGGCGAAACCTTCCTTCGTTTGCCGATCACCAGATGTAACAGAGAACCTCGCCGCCCACCTGTTTCTCCCTGGCTTCCCGTTCGGTCATGATCCCCTTGGACGTGGAAATAACGGCTATACCCATCCCACGCAGCACCCTCGGTAACCGATCCCGGCCCACGTAGACCCTCAGGCCCGGTCGGCTTACCCGCCGCAGACTGGTGAGAACCTTCTTCTTGTCCCAAGTATACTTGAGATACACCCGGATGACACCCTGCTTTGAGTCATCAATCCATTCAAAATCCCGGATAAATCCTTCCCGTTTCAGGATTTCGGCCAAGGACCGTTTGACCCTGGAACCGGGAATCTCCACTTTTTCATGCCGCGCCACATTCGCATTGCGTAACCTGGTCAGCATATCCGCAATTGGATCGGTCGTCAAGTTTGTCAATCCCTCCTTTATGGCAGCATGGGAACCGCCCCGAGCGACGCAGCGGATGCCGCAGGTGGCTGACCACCGCACTCAGCCGACCCCTTCCTTCTATCCGGTTATCCGGCATACCCCCGGCTTCACCGGCAACTCACCAACTGGCTTTTTTGACTCCCGGAATTTCTCCCCGGTGGGCCAACTCGCGGAAGCAGAAACGACACATCCCGAACCGGCGCAGAAATCCCCGCGGACGCCCACACACGCGACACCGGTTGTAAGTCCTTACTTTGAACCTGGGAGTGCGCCTGGCTTTGGCGACCATCGATTTTTTAGCCAATCCTCACCCCCCCCTCCTAAAAATGGGCTCGGCACCCTAACCCGCGCGGAATGGCATGCCCATCAGCGCCAAGAGTTCTCTCGCTTCCCCATCGCTCCGGGCGGTGGTTACTATGGAAATGTCCATCCCCCGGATGCTGTCCACCTTATCATAGTCGATCTCCAGAAACACCAGTTGCTCCTTCAACCCAAGGTTGAAATTGCCACGCCCGTCAAAGCCTCGTGTCGAGATTCCCCGAAAATCCCGCAACTTCGGCAGTGCCAAGTTGAATAGACGGTCGAGAAAATCGTACATCCGGTCCCCCCTGACGGTAACCCGACAACCGATGGGCATCCCGGCGCGCACCTTGAAGGCGGCCACGGATTTCTTGGCTTTGGTCGAAACCGGCTTCTGCCCACTGATGGCGGCCAGATCCAACATGGCCCCCTCCAACACCTTGGGGTTGGCGACCGCTTCGCCCACCCCCATGTTGATGACCACCTTGTGGACACGTGGCACCTGGAGGCGATTGACATAACCGAACTTACCCATCATCGCCGCAATGACTTCCTGTTGGTATTTTTCCTTCATTCGCAATTGCATGCCGCGTCCTCCTCGCCTTCATCCCCAGGGCCGGCGACCGCCCCGCTCCCAGCGGATCCGGTTTCGCCATTCCGACCATTGAGCCAACTAACGCTCAAGCACTTCGCCGCAACGTCGGCAAAAACGTCCATTTTTCCCGCTTTCCAAGGCACGTCGAACGATTTTGGAAGGCTGATTGCAGTGGGGGCAGACAAACATGACCTTACCCTTGGGCATGGGAGCTTCCATGGGGACGATGCCGGCCTGCATCACCTGTCCCTGCGCCTTCTGGTGCTTCTTGACCATGTTGACGCCTTCCACCCGCAACTTGTCTTTTTTGGGCAGCATCTGAATGACCTTGCCCTTTTTCCCCCGATCCTTCCCGGAAAGAACCAGCACCGTGTCTCCTTTTTTAAGCTGCACCCCTCGAAATCCTCCTTCAGTAGCCTCCCGCCGTTCGTTCCCTTGGGAAGCCCGAACCTCCCTTGGGCAGACTGCGGAAATCCTACAAAACCTCCGGGGCCAGGGAAATTATTTTCATAAACTCCCTTTCCCGCAATTCCCGGGCCACCGGACCGAAAATACGCGTTCCCCGCGGTTCCCGCTCATCCTTCAAAATGACCGCGGCGTTGTCGTCGAAACGAATGTAGGATCCGTCACCCCGGCGCATGCCCCGGCGCGACCGGACCACCACCGCCTTGACCACATCGCCCTTCTTGACCACCCCACCGGGTGAGGCATCCTTGACCGCCGCCACAATCACATCGCCGATATTGGCATAACGTCGTTCCGACCCGCCCAGAACCCGGATGCACATGACCTCCTTGGCGCCGGTGTTGTCGGCCACCCCCAGCCTGGTTTGCGGCTGGATCATTCCGCTCCCTCCCCCTTACCCCGCATTTTCCGCCCGCGCCCGTCTCGCGGCGCCACGAGCTTCTCTCCTCCGCACGTGCGGCCCCGCCCCCTAAACCTGGACCCTGTTCACCACTTCCCGCACCCACCAGCGCTTTTCTCGGCTCAGCGGCCGGCATTCCTCGATCCGCACCGTATCCCCAACATGGCACCCGTTCTCCGGATCATGGGCTTTGAACTTGCGCGTTCGTTTCATCCGCCGACCATACAAGGGATGGGCTTCCAACGTCTGCACGGCAACCACCACCGTTTTATCCATTTTGTCGCTGACCACAACTCCGGTCTGGACTTTTTTCACCCCGGTCAGGCTCATCCTTCTTCACCCCCCTTTCCCCGTCGCGATATGTCGCCCCAATGTTCCGACTAATCGCCCTTTTCCCGTTTTTCCCTGGCCGTGATTTCCGTTCGAACCCGGGCTACATCCCGCCGCACTTGCCGGATGCGCATATGATTATCCAACTGGCGCAGGGCATTTTGGCAATTGAGGTTAAAAAGCTCCTCCCGCAAAGCGGTGAGCTTGCCGCCCAACTCGTCCGCGGACAAATCACGCATCGGGGTTTTCTTCATCGCCGGCCGCCTTCCCTTCCCCCGCCGCCGAGGCGGCGCTGACTATTTTGGTTCTTATCGGCAATTTGTGGGCCGCCAGACGAAGGGCCTCCCTGGCCGTTTGCTCCGGTACCCCGCCCAGTTCAAAAAGCACCCGCCCCGGCTTGACCACCGCCACCCAAAATTCCGGGGATCCCTTCCCGCTACCCATCCTTGTTTCCGCCGGTTTAGCGGTGACGGGCTTATCTGGGAAAATCTTGATCCAAACTTGGCCACCACGCTTGATGTACCTGGTCATGGCCACCCTGGCCGACTCGATCTGCCGGTCGGTGATCCAAGCCGGCTCCAAAGCCTGGAGGCCGTATTCTCCATGCACCACCCGGTTGCCGCGCAACGCGGTTCCCCTCATTCTCCCGCGTTGCACCTTGCGATGCTTTACTTTTTTCGGCTGCAACATCAGGCTTCAGCCCTTTCCCGCCGGGGAGGTTTCCTTTTTGCCTCCACCCCAGCCGGCCCAACTCCACCGGTAGCCCCGGGAAGGATCTGGCCCTTGTATATCCAAACCTTTACGCCGATGGTTCCAAAGGTGGTCTTGGCTTCGGTAAAGCCATAGTCTATGTCTGCCCGCAACGTGTGCAGCGGCACCGTGCCTTCCCAATACCACTCGCGGCGGGCCATTTCCGCCCCTCCCAAACGCCCGGACACCATCACCTTGATCCCCTTGGCTCCAAGCCTGATCGCCCTTCCCACGGCCTGCTTCATCGCCCGTTTGAAGGAAACCCGTTTTTCCAAGGCGGAGGCGATGGATTCAGAAACCAACTGGGCCTCCATGTCCGGTTTCTTGACTTCCATGATGTTGATATGGCACATCTTGCCGCTCATCGCTTCCAACGACCGCCGCAATTCCTCGGCCCCGGCTCCGCCCTTGCCGATGACCACCCCCGGTTTCCCGGCGTGGATCGTCAGCCGGATGCGGTTTCCCGAACGCTCGATTTCCAACCTGGCGATGGCCGCCCGCTGCAACTTTTCCTTCACAAACTTTCTTATGCGCAGATCCTCGTGCAAAAGGTCAACGAATTCCCTGCCTCGAGCATACCACCGGGCGTCCCATTCCTTGTAAATGCCCAGACGCAATCCCTTGGGATGAATCTTTTGCCCCATCAAACTTCCCTCCTTCATCTCGGTCCACCGGAGAGCGTTTAACTCTCCGCCTCGCTCTTCTTGCCCCGTGCTTCCGAGGGTTTCTTGGCGGCCCCGGTCAACTGCCGCTCCTGTAACACCACCGTCACGTGACTGGTGCGCTTAAGGATGGAAAACATTTGTCCCCGCTGGCGAGGATGGTAACGTTTCAGGGTGGGTCCATGGTCCACGTAGGTCGCCCCCACATACAGGTCATCCGCGTCCAGATTGTGGTTGTGAGAAGCATTGGCCACCGCCGAACGCAGAACCTTCTCAACGACCGCCGCGCCGGCGTTGGGAGTAAATTTGAGGATACCCATGGCTTCCCTTACTCCCTTGCCGCGGATCAGATCCACCACCGCCCGCACTTTGCGCGGCGCTATCCGCACATAGCTGGCCTTGGCCCTGACTTCCATCGCCTTTCTTTCCTCCTGTCCGCCCTTAAAAACGTCGCTTGCGATCATCCTCTACTTCAGCGCCGTTGACCTTTCGGTGTGGCCACCGTGGGTTCTAAAGGTTCTGGTCGTGGCGAACTCGCCCAAACGCTGCCCCACCATCTCTTCGCTGATATAAACCGGCACGTGTTTGCGCCCGTCGTGAACGGCAAAGGTGTGCCCGACCATTTCCGGTACGATGGTGCAAGCCCTCGCCCAAGTCTTGAGCACCCGCTTTTCACCTTTCTGATTCATGGCTTCCACTTTGCGCAGCAACTTCGCCTCAACGTAAGGTCCTTTCTTAACCGACCTTCCCAACCCGCCTCACCTCCTTGCGCTTCTCAAACCCTATTTCTTGCGCCGTTTCACAATCGCCGAGTTGGAAGGATTTTTCTTCTTCCTGGTCCGATAGCCCATCGTCGGCTTGCCCCAAGGCGACACCGGCGACGGCCGTCCGATGGGAGCCTTCCCTTCGCCCCCACCATGCGGATGGTCCACCGGGTTCATCGCCACACCACGCACCTGCGGACGCCTTCCCCGCCAACGGGACGCTCCAGCCTTTCCCAAAGAAGCGTTCTCGTGTTCCACATTGCCCACCTGTCCGACGGTGGCTCGGCAACCCAACGGCACGTATCGCTGCTCGCCGGACGGAAGCCTGATCAGAACCTTGTTGCCTTCCTTGGCCATGATCTGCGCCCCGGCGCCGGCGGAACGACAAAGCTGTGCTCCTTTGCCCGGCTTCATCTCCAGCGCATGGATCACCGTACCCACCGGGATGGCGGCCAACGGGAGGGCATTCCCGGGTCGAATGTCGGCTTCCGGCCCGGACGCGACCGAATCACCAACGGAAAGGCCCAGGGGAGCCAGGATGTAGCGTTTGTCCCCGTCGGCATAGTGCAACAGTGCGATCCGCGCCGAGCGGTTGGGATCGTACTCAATGGCCGCCACTTTGGCGGGAACCCCGTCCTTATTGCGCCGGAAATCGATCATCCGGTAACGGCGTTTGGCTCCGCCGCCCCGGTGCCGCACCGTGAGGTGCCCGTACCCGTCCCGTCCGCCGATCCGCTTCATCGGTTCGAGGAGCGCCTTCTCCGGTTTATCCTTGGTTATTTCGCTGAAAGTTGCGCCGACCCGCGCCCTGACTCCCGGCGAAGTCGGCTTGAACGTCTTCACCCTGCTTCCGCTCCTTCAGACAATGCCATTTTGTGGTGGTACAAGCTCTGCTCCGAAAAAGGCCGGGTGCCGGCATCGTCCCCGGCCACCCTATCAAACACCTTCAAAAAGTTTGATCGTCTGCCCCTGGGCGACCTTGATCACGGCCTTCTTCCAATCCGGCTTGTAGCCGTGGGTCTTCCCCTGCCGCCGGAACTTGCCGCGGTAATTCATGGTATGGACGTCATCAACCTTAACCTTGAAGATCTCCTCCACCGCCCGCCGGATTTCCGGTTTGGTCGCCCTCTTGGCCACCACGAAGGTGTATTTGCCCTGTGCCATCAGGTCGTTGCTTTTTTCCGTCAAAATCGGTCTTTGCAACACTTCATAGTTGGTCACGCTTGCATCCTCCCTTCTCCGGAAGCCCGACCACCCGTTGTCACGCCAACGTTTCCTCAAGCTTGGCACCGGTGTCTTTTCCCCAGCACTCGGCCAGTTTGATCAGACCACTTTTGCTCAAAAGCAGGTGGGTGTGGACCAACACCTGTTGCGTGTTGATGTCTCCCGCCTGGACGGCATGGCTTCCGGGGAGGTTACGAACCGATTTTTCAAGGTTGGGTTGGGACCGGTCCAGGATGACCAACGTCTTGCCCAGCCCGTTGTTGGCCATGATCCTGGCCATCTCCTTAGTTCGAGGTTCCGCAAAATCCAGTTCCTCCAAAACCCTGATCCCACCATCGGCGGCCTTGAGGCTCAACGCCCCCCTCAGGGCGAGCCGCCGAATTTTCTTGGGCAGGGATTGCCGGTGGTCGCGCGGCAACGGCCCGAAGGCCACTCCCCCCTTGCGCCAGATGGGTGAACGGATACTGCCCTGCCGGGCCCGCCCAGTCCCCTTCTGCCGCCAAGGCTTGCGGCCTCCGCCCCGCACCAAACCACGGGTCTTGGTCGCGGCGGTGCCGGTACGCCGGTTGGCCTGGTAAGCCACAGACACCTGATGCAACAGTCCCGGGTTCACCGTGACGTTCAGCAGGTCGTCGGCAACTTCCATCTCCCCCACCACCAAGCCGTCACGGTTGTAAACATCAAGTTTCATGCCGATTTTCCTCCTAAGAGCACTAAGAAAGGTTTGCCAACGCCACGCGAAACCGGAGTTCCCCTACCGGCCACCCCGATCGGTTTTGCGGATGAGCAAAAGAGCTCCTTTGGCCCCCGGCACCGCTCCGCCGAGCAAGAGGAGATTACGTTCACCGTCCACCCGCACCACCTGCAGATTGCGCACCGTGACCCTCACCGCCCCCATGTGTCCCGGGAGCTTGCGCCCCTTGTATACCCTGCCTCCGCCTCCGGAGGTCCGAGAACCCAACGAGCCGGGTCCACGGTGGTATTTGGAACCGTGGGTCATCGGGCCCCTGCCGAAACCATGCCGGCGCACTCCGCCCTGAAATCCCTTGCCTCTGGAGGTACCGCTGACGTGCACCCGCTCGCCGGCCTGGAACATCTCCACCCGGATTTCTCCCTCCGGACTCTCCTCGTCGGCATCCAGCCTGAACTCCCGCAGGTATCGCTTCGGGGCCATCCCCGCGGCGACATAATGACCCTTGTCCGGTTTGTTCGTCCTTTTGGCGTCTCCAAAGGCCACTTGAACCGCCCGGTAACCGTCCCTTTCCTCCACCTTGTGCCGGACAACCGGGCACGGCCCGGCTTCGACCACCGTGACCGCCTTGGCCTCGCCGTTTTCGGTGAAAACCTGAGTCATGCCGATTTTACGTCCCAAAATCCCCTTCATTGCCGCAACCTCACCCCCTTGCCGATGTTCTCTTTCGGTCCATCTACTTGATATCGATGTCAACGCCCGCCGGAAGATCGAGTCTGGTCAGTGCCTCCACCGTCTTGGCGGTGGGTTCCAGGATTTCAATCAGGCGTTTGTGGGTTTCCAGCTTAAACTGTTCTCGGATATCCTTTTCACCGTTGGGAGCCGTAAGGATGGTGTAGACGCTACGCTCCGTCGGCAGAGGAACCGGTCCCGAAACCCCCGCCCCCGTGCGTTTGGCCGTCTCCACAATCTTGACCGCCGACTGGTCGAGAACCCGGTGGTCGAAGGCCCGCAAACGTATTCTGATCTTTTGGGCTGTAACCATATCTTTTCCCCGGCGGGAAACTCATCCCCACCGGAAATCTCGCCTCCTTTTGTCGCCCTCTTTGCTCGTACTCCGCCCGACGCCGGCTGCCGCGCTTTGGCCTTTTGGCGCACTTCCGGCCCCGAACGCCTGGTCGGGGCCGGAAGTCTTTGCTACTCTCCGATACTCGTAACCACGCCAGCACCGACGGTGTGCCCGCCTTCCCGGATGGCAAACCGTAACCCTTCCTCGATGGCGATGGGCGTGATCAATTCGATGTCCATCCGGATATTGTCTCCCGGCATCACCATCTCCACACCCTCGGGCAACTTGACGTTCCCGGTCACGTCCGTCGTCCGGAAATAAAACTGGGGACGGTAACCGTTGAAAAACGGCGTGTGCCGGCCTCCCTCTTCCTTGGACAGAATGTACACTTCCGACTGGAAGTTGGTATGGGGTTTGATGCTTCCGGCCTTGGCCAGCACCTGACCACGCTCAACGTCCTTTTTGTCGATGCCGCGCAGAAGCGTTCCGATGTTGTCTCCGGCCACCGCCTGATCCAGGAGTTTTCGGAACATCTCCACGCCGGTCACCACCGCCTTGCGAGGGGCGTCCGTCAAACCGACGATTTCCACTTCGTCTCCGACCTTGACCTGCCCACGCTCAACTCGCCCGGTCGTCACCGTGCCGCGCCCGGTGATGGTGAAGACGTCCTCCACCGGCATCAGGAACGGCTTATCCACATCCCGCACCGGTGTGGGTATGTATTCGTCCACCCGGTCCATCAACTGCCAGATCGTGCCGCAGGATGGGCACTCCCGCTTGCCGCAACCGCATTCCAGGGCCTTCAGAGCCGAACCGACCACCACCGGGATGTCGTCGCCCGGAAACTCGTACTTGGACAAAAGCTCGCGCACTTCCAACTCGACCAGTTCCAAAAGCTCAGGATCGTCGACCATGTCCGCCTTGTTCATGTACACCACGATGCTGGGAACACCGACCTGTCGCGCCAGAACGATGTGTTCCCGCGTCTGCGGCATCGGCCCGTCCGCCGCCGACACCACCAAAATCGCGCCGTCCATCTGGGCCGCGCCGGTGATCATGTTCTTGACGTAGTCGGCGTGCCCGGGGCAGTCGACGTGGGCGTAGTGCCTGGCGTCCGTCTCGTACTCCACGTGGGCCGTGGCGATGGTTATTCCGCGCTCCCGTTCCTCGGGGGCCTTGTCGATCTGGTCATAGGCCTGAAACTCAGCCTTCCCCACCGTCGCCAGCACTTTGGTGATGGCCGCCGTCAGGGTGGTCTTTCCATGGTCGACGTGACCGATGGTTCCCACGTTTACGTGGGGCTTCGTCCGTTCAAACTTCTTCTTGGCCAAAAGTATCTTCCTCCTTCAATTATAGCACGGGATCCGCCTTTGGCGGCGAACTGGGCGTCAAAGGGTTTGGTTCAACCGCAAGGCGGTCGGTGGAGTGTGACACGGGACGGTTCCTCCTCGATACGCCGCGCTTGCGCGGTCCGCTCGGCCGCTGAGCGGTGTCCCCCATCAGGGGAGGGAGGGGCACCAATTTGCGGAGGTTGGCGGGAGGCGTCCGCTTCGATCCGTCGCGAAGTGAGCATGATGCCGGACGTCAACCTCACCGTTTGCCTCCGCGAAGCGATTCTGAGGGAGCGTCACTCCACGTTTGGCGACGGTCCTCAGCGCCATGCGCGAGTTCAGTTCCTTGCCCTCGCCAAAGGCGACGGGCCATGTACGCAACCTAACCCTTCCTTCGTTTGCCGGGTTTACGTTCAGTTCTTACCGCTGGTCCTAGCCTTGATCACCGCCTCAACCACATGCCTTGGAGCCTCCTCGTAACGGAAGAACTCCATGCTGTAAGTTCCGCGCCCCTGAGTGCGCGAACGGACATCGGTGGCATACCCAAACATCTCCGCCAGGGGAACCCGGGAGCGGATCACCTGACTGCCGCTGCGGGATTCCATCCCTTCAATGCGTCCCCGCCGGGCGTTGAGGTCGCCGATGATATCTCCCATGAACTCCTCCGGCACGATTACCTCCACCTGCATGATCGGTTCGAGCAGAGCCAGCCCTGCCTTATCCGCCCCGCTCTTGAAGGCCATCGAACCGGCTATCTTGAAAGCCATCTCGGACGAGTCCACATCGTGATACGAACCGTCGTAGATGGTGGCGCGCATATCGATGCAGGGGAACCCGGCCAGAACGCCGTTGTCCATGGCTTCCCTGACTCCGGCCTCCACCGCCGGGACGTATTCCCTCGGCACCACCCCGCCGACGATCTTGTTGACGAACTCGAAACCCTGCCCGCGCTCCAACGGCTCCAAGCGGAGCCAAACGTGCCCGTATTGACCACGCCCGCCGGTCTGCCGGATGTACTTGCCCTCAGCCTCCACGCTGCGCGAGATGGTCTCCTTGTAAGCCACCTGAGGTTTCCCCACGTTGGCCCCGACCTTGAACTCCCGCAGGAGGCGGTCCACGATGATCTCCAGGTGGAGTTCGCCCATCCCGGAAATGATGGTCTGACCGGTTTCCTGGTCGGTGTACATCCGAAAAGTCGGATCCTCCTCGCCCAGCTTGGCCAGGCTGGAACCCATTTTATCCTGATCCGCCTTGGTCTTGGGCTCGATGGCCACCGAGATCACCGGCTCCGGAAACTGCATTTTTTCCAGAATCAAGGGTGCGGCGTCCGCACACAGGGTATCCCCGGTAACGGTTTCCTTGAGGCCGACCGCCGCCGCGATATCCCCGGTGACCACGGCCTCCACCTCTTCCCGATGGTTGGCGTGCATCCGCAGGATGCGTCCGATCCGTTCCTTTTTACCCTTGGTTGAATTCAGGACATAGGAGCCGGCCGTCAGTTTCCCCGAATATACCCGAAAAAAGCACAGCTTGCCGACGTAAGGATCGGTGGCAATCTTGAAGGCCAAGGCTGAAAATGGTTCTTCGTCGCTGGCCTGGCGAACCACTTCCTCCTCGGCGTCGTCCAGACTGTGGCCTGTGACCGGAGGAATGTCCAGGGGAGACGGCAGGTACGCCACAACAGCGTCCAGCAAAGCCTGCACCCCTTTATTCTTGTACGAAGAGCCGCAAAGAACGGGCACCAGTTTCCCGCTGATGGTTCCCTCCCGCAGAGCCTTTTGAATTTCGGCCGGCTCGATCTCTCCCCCGTCCAGGAATCTGGCCATCAACTCGTCATCCACGTCGGACACGGCCTCCAGGAGTTTCACCCGGTACTCGTCCGCCAGCTCCCGCATGGCGACGGGAATCTCCTCCTCCGTCGGCTTGCTTCCCAGGTCATCCGCATAGAAAATGGCTTTTTGGTTGATCAGGTCAATTTCCCCCCGGAAATTGTCCTCGGCTCCGATTGGCAACTGCAGAGCCACCGGGTTGGCCCGCAACCGTTCCCGCATCATGGCCATGACCCGAAAGAAATCCGCTCCGACGATGTCCATCTTGTTCACATAAGCGATCCGGGGAACGCCGTACCGATCCGCCTGCCGCCAGACGGTTTCCGATTGGGGCTCGACCCCTCCCTTGGCACAGAAGATGGCCACCGCTCCATCCAATACCCGCAGAGATCTTTCCACCTCCACGGTAAAATCCACGTGTCCCGGGGTGTCGATGATGTTGATCCGGTGTTCTTTCCAAAAGCAGGTGGTTGCCGCGGAGGTAATGGTGATCCCCCGCTCCTGCTCCTGGACCATCCAGTCCATGGTGGCCGCGCCTTCGTGCACTTCCCCCATCTTGTGGACCCGGCCCGTGTAGAAAAGAACCCGTTCCGTGGTGGTGGTTTTTCCGGCATCGATGTGGGCCATGATCCCAATATTTCGCAAATTTTGAATATCCCGCATTACCTTACCCAAGG
>JAJZBP010000238.1 GCA_021798855.1 Bacillota bacterium | reverse complement strand
CGGCGGGGGCGGCGGCCTGGGCGGCTCGGGAGGTGGCGCGGGAACTGGGACGGGGACGGACGGTGGTAACGGTGCTGCCGGACACCGGCGAACGTTATTTGAGTATGGAGGAAAAATTTAGGTTGAAACCGGTATGATGGAAGAGAGGTCGGCCCAGCGAAGAGTGCCGGTGGGCGGTCCGAAGGACGCCTGCGCCGCGACCCAGGCGAGGGGCGTATGAACGCAGACGAACCCATCCATGCGGATGGAAAAGAGGCCCGGCTGCGGCGCTTGCTGGAGGATCTGGGGGGAGCGGTGCTGGCTTTTTCCGGTGGGGTGGACAGCACCTACCTGGCCAAGGTCGCCAATGAGGTTCTGGGGGGGCGGCTGTTGGCCGTGACCGGCCTGTCTCCCACCCTGCCGCCGGAGGAGCGGGAGGAGGCTGCCGGTTTGGCTGTCACCCTTGGGTTGAACCACCGCTTCATCCGCACGGAGGAGGTCGGGCGACCCGAGTTCGTGGCCAACACTCCGAACCGTTGCTATTTTTGCAAGGATGATCTCTTCCGCCGGTTGGGGGAGGTGGCGGCGGCGGAAGGGTTGCCCTGGGTGTTGGACGGTACTCAGGTCGACGATTGGGGTGATCACCGTCCGGGGATGGTGGCGGCCAGGGAACGGGGAGTGCGCAGCCCCCTGGCTGAAGTCGGCTTCACCAAGGCTGAGATCAGGGCGGCATCGCGGAGGCTGGGTCTTCCCACGTGGGGCAAGGAGGCTTCGCCGTGTCTTTCTTCCCGTTTCCCCTACGGCACGGCCATCAGGATTGAGGACTTGGAACGGGTCGGGAGGGCGGAAGCCTTTTTGCGTGGCTTGGGGCTTTCCCCGGTAAGGGTGCGCCACCACGGCGAGGTGGCCCGGTTGGAGACGGGAATGGCGGATTTGGCGAAGGTTTTGGCCCGGCGGGAGGAGATTGTGGAAAAACTGCGCGCCCTCGGCTATCGGCACGTCGCCCTGGACCTGGCCGGCTACCGGCGGGGGAGTCTGAACGAGAGACCGGCGGCGCGGGATGGGGTCGCCGGGACCGAGAACAAAAGGGGAGGAGGGTGAAACGGATCGTCCGGGCATTCCAGGTGGGCCAATGCCAAGCGGCGCAAGGTGGTGGTGGACGCCCGGAACGGTACGAAGAATTGCTGTACGAGGGTTACGGAACCGGCGGGGTGGCGGAAGCCGAGTCCAATTTTTCCCCCGTTCCCCCGTGGGGGTTTGATGGATAGGAGGCGGATAAGTTCCTGCGCTTCCTGGATCTTCCGCACGATGACGTGCAAAGGTTCCACGCCAACGTCGAGATGAGCGGCGAGGGAATCGAGCGGATGGCCCGCTGAGACTGGGCGAAGCGAGTCGGACGAGGCGACGGGAGAGTTCCTGCTTGATCCCATATTGGTATAATTTCCTTCCCGGCGGTGCAAGCTAGCCGCCAGGAGGGTGATTGTGCCTTGCGCAAGTTATGGCTCATTTCATTGTTCGCTTTCGGCGTCCTGTTGGGGGCCGGAGGGGGGTATGCCATGGAGAAGGGAGGCAATTTCCAGCCGCTCGGCGGTCTGGTTCAGACGGTGGCGGCCATTCCGACCGCTTCGGGTTCGGTGCTCCTGAACCTGCATCGGCTGATGGGAATGGACCATCCCTCGGCGCCGGTGGTTAAAGTCAGTCCACGGGCCACGGTGGAGTTTCAGGTGGCCACTCCGTCCAAGGTCGAAACGGCCAAGGAAAAGGCGGTCGAGGCCGGGATGGCCAACCTGACCCTGGATGAAGTGCGGAACTTGTATCCCCAGTGGAAAATCGAGCGTTTCACCTCGGGGATGGTGGTCTTGCGGGAGCGGATCGATTCCCAAGGAAAGATGTTTTTGGGAATCAACAATGGATATGTGGCTTTGTTTTATGGGCAACCGGGCAAACCGGAGGGGATCGAAAGAGTTACCGGCGTCCAGGTGAACAAACTACGTCCGGAGGACCAGGCGCGGCTGCAACGGGGGATCCCGGTGAAGAATCTGGAGGAGGCTTTCGGTTACATGGAGGGGTTGGCCAATTAAAGCCGCCCGGCCGCCGGGCGTCGCTTCGCGATTCGGGTCCGTCTGGTGTGGTTGACAAGGAGATCCGGGCAAACTATAATTTCCCCAGAGGAAGATTTAAGCGGCAATTGGGGGTGGAGAAATGAGGATCACCAAGGTGTCCAAAAAGCCTTCCGCCCAGTGCGGACGTGCGTCCTCCTGCTGATTGTTGCCGGCGGCCTCCGGCCGTCGACAATCGGTTTTCCCCTTTTCCGGGCCGCCGGGGTGCGGTCCTTTTTTCTTTCTCCGGACCGGGCAGGCGATCTTCGCCGGCTCCTTGGGGTCGTGTCCCGCCGGCCCGGAAAAGCGGTTGGGTGGGGGACATGGTTGAGGGCAGGTTGAGAAACTGGGCAAAGCGCCAAAGCGAGGAGACTTGGGACTGAGCAACGAGTACAGGCGCCGGGTGTTGGGCTTCGACCCGGGAACCGCCACCACCGGTTACGGCGTGGTGGAGGTGTCGGGGGGGGAGTACCGGATGCTGGCCGGCGGAGTGATCCGCACGGCCCCGGGGCAGGCCATGGTCACCAGGCTGCTCGGCATCCACCGAAAGGCCGAAGAATTGATCCGCACCCATGCTCCGGACAGGGTGGCGGTGGAATCCATCTTTCCCAATCGCAACGTCACCCAGGCGGTGGCTCTCGGCCAGGCCAGGGGGGTATTGCTTTTGGCGGCGGGTGGGATGGGGTTGCCGGTGCGGGAATACACGCCCCAGGAAGTGAAACAGGCCGTGACGGGTTACGGTGCCGCCGGCAAAGGGCAGGTGCAGCGAATGGTGGCCGGCTTGCTGGGCTTGGCTGAGGTGCCGAGGCCGGATGACGCCGCCGACGCTCTGGCGGTCGCCATCTGCTCCCTGCAACGGGCGGCCATGGAGGAGGTCGTGTCTTGATCGCCGCCTTGGCGGGGAAAGTGGTGCGGGCCGGGCGGGACCACCTGATCCTGGAGACCGGTGGGATCGGTTTCCTTCTCCAGGCCACTCCCCGGACCCTGGCCGTTCTCCCGCCTCCGGGTGGACGGGTCAGGTTGTGGACCAGCCTGCAGGTGCGGGAGGATTCCCTGAGCCTTTATGGCTTTGCCACGGAGGTGGAGCGGAATTTCTTCGAGGCGCTCCTGGGGGTGACCGGGGTGGGACCGAAGGTGGCTCTGGGCGTTTTGGCCGCCGGTGAACCGGCGGAACTGATCAGGGCGTTGGCCGAAGGCGACGTGGTGCAACTGATGACCCTGCCGGGGGTTGGGAAAAAATTGGCCCAGCGGCTGGTGTTGGAGTTGGGGGACAAGGTCCGGCGAGACTTCGTCGGGTTCGCCGTGGGGGAGCGAAGCGCAGCGGCCGAAGCCGCCACCGCCCTGGTGGCCCTGGGGT
>JAJZBP010000237.1 GCA_021798855.1 Bacillota bacterium | reverse complement strand
ATCATGTAGTGTTGAGCCGGCTGCACGGGAATTTTCTCGCGCACCGGGTCGATCCCGGCGAAGACGCGGGAGAACTCGTAGATCTCCGATAGGCGGTGCCGGATCAGACCCTCGCCCAGATGTCGAATGTCCAATTCCACATAGCCGCCGGGAAACCCTCTCCCGGCCAGGATCTCCGTCTCAATGGAGCGGGAGACGATGTCCCGCGGGGCCACGTCCCGCAGCTTGGGGGCATAGCGGTCCATGAACCGCTCCCCGCGGGCGTTCAGGAGGAACCCTCCCTCCCCCCGGGCTCCCTCGGTGATCAGCACGTTGGAGCCGAAGAGACTGGTCGGATGGAATTGAACGAACTCCATGTCCTTGAGGGGGGCTCCGGCTCGATAGGCCAGACCGAGCCCGTCGCCGGTGCTGAGTAAAGGGTTGGTCGTCCGCTGGTACATCCTCCCCGGCCCTCCCGTGGCCAGCACCACCGCGCCGGCGGCAATCGCCTCCACCCGCCCACTCGCCAAATCCAGGAAAACCGCTCCTTGGATGGCGCCGTTGCCGCCTTCGTCCCGGATCAGGGACAGCGCGGTAAATTCGGAGTAGACGGTCAGCCCCAGCTTCAGGCTCTGCTCGTAAAGGGTCTGGAAAAGCGCCCGCCCCGTCTTGTCGGCGGCGTAACAGGCCCGCGGAAAGTCCTGACCCCCAAAGGACCGCTGGGCGATCCTGCCCTGGGCCGTCCGGGAGAAAATGGTCCCCCAATGCTCCATTTCGTAGACCGTCCCCGGCGCCTCCCGGCACATCGTCTCGACGGCGCCCTGGTCCGCCAGGTAGTCGCTGCCCTTGATCGTGTCGAAGGCGTGGTTTTCCCAATTATCCTCTTGGGCGATGGCCGCGTTGATGCCGCCCTGGGCGGCGACGGAATGGGAACGCACCGGGTAAACCTTGCTGGCCACCCCCACATCCGCCCCCGCGGTCGCCGCGGCTATGGCCGCCCTCAAGCCCGCCAGCCCCGATCCGATCACCAAAACGTCGTGCCTAATCACCGTCTTTTCCGGCCCCCTCCGCCACCGCCTCCAAGGTTCCGTTCGCCCGCAATTCCCGCGGGCCTTTTGCGCCCAAGCCAAGGTGTCGCCGAGCGGCCTCGTTTTTGAGGTGGCCGATGGCCGCCGCCGGCGAGATCTCCTTGGGGCACACCTCCGTGCAGCGGAAGGCCAGGTGGCAACGCCAAAGGCCGCCCGGTCCCTCCAGGGCCGCTCGGCGCTCTTCCCCGCCGGCGTCCCGCGGGTCCACGGCAAACCGGTAAGCCTTCAGCAGGGCCGCCGGCCCCAGGTAGGGCTTGTCATCCCCCGCCATGGGGCACTCGGCATAGCAAGCGGCGCAGAAAATGCAGTCGGAAGCGTGGGAAAGACCGTCGAAATCCTCCTGCACGAGACGCATCAGCCGCTCCTTTTCCGGGTCCGGATCTCCCGGAATCAGCCAGGGTTTGACCTGCCGCAGTTTCTCCCAAAAGCGGGTCTGATCGACCACCAGGTCGCGGATGACCGGAAAGCCGCGCAACGGCTCCAGGACCACCACCCCGTCCTGCAGGTGTTCGCTCACCTGGGCTTTGCACGGCAGGCCGGCCCGTCCGTTGATCCGGCAAGCGTCCGAACCGCAGATGCCACTGCGGCAGGACGCCCGAAAGGCCAGGCTCGGATCCTGTTCTTCCCGCAGGCGGACCAGGGCGGAGAGGACGGTCTCCCCTTCCTCCGTTTCCATGCGGTAGCCCTGATAGCGCGCCGGCACGTTCTGTTCCGGGTCGCAACGAAAGATCTTAAAAAGGGACAAGCGGCGACCTCCTCACCAGTAGAACCACGCCGGATAACCCGCCAACGGCAGGATGATGTCCAGGCCCAGCACAAAAGAGGCTGCGCCGAGCAGCCACAGGCCGGCGGACAGGCTCCTCCCGTAACGCGGCGGCATCCCCAAGTCCAAAATGACGCTACCCAAACCGTTCAACCCGTGGAAGAGGACCACCGCCAGGAAAAGAACGTCCACGACCAAGAAAACCGGGTGCTGCAGGCGGGCAACGATCCAGGCAAAGGTCGGCGCAGCGCTGCCGGCGGAGAAATGCTCCAAGACAAGGTGCAACCCCAGGAAAAAGAAAAGAAGCACCGCCGTGATCCGCTGCCAAAGCCAACTCCCAAAGCTCAAACACACTCCTCCTCGTTCAGGCCAAAAGGCGCCACGCCGCCCCCAGCAGGAGGACGCCCGAAAACGCCATCGCCCCGAGGAAGAGGCCCTTTTGCCGCAGGAAACCGTAACCCAGGTCCAAAACGATCAGGCGAATCCCGTTGAACGCGTGGAGCAAGACGACGGCAATCAGCACAAGATCGAGATAGAGCACCAGGGGATTGCGAAACACGGCCAACACCCGGTTCAGCGCCGCGCCGGGTCGCCCGGGGGCGGTGGCCGCCGAGAGGAGCGCCAAGTGCAAGAAAAGGTAACCGACCAGGATTACACCCGTTCCCCTTTGCAGGATCCAGGCCCACATTCCGGACTCGTAGGACCGGTAAGACAGGCCCCGGTCCCGCTCCAAGTGTTTGCCCACGGCTAATGCCTCCTCCGGCGCGCTGCTGGATGGGCGCCTGCTCCCCAGTTTCCCCTTTTGTCAGGTTTTTTAACTTCGCCTTTTAACAAAAGTTTTCCTTCCCAAACGTGGAGTGACGCTCCGGGATTAGATTCGCTTCGCGAAGGCAATTTGGTGCCCCTCCCTCCTCGCCTGATGCGGGGGACACCGCTGCTGCGCGCGGCGTATCGCATTGGACCCCCTCCGCGTCACTCTCCACCGACCGCGTTGGCACCGGCACGGTCGTACCACAGGCAAATCAAGCCAGGGGGCTGGTGAAAATAAAAAAACGCGCCTCGGCACATTTGGGGCCGAGGGCGTTTGTGCTCCAACTTTTAGAAGTTCACCAAAGCCAAAGCAGGTTGCGAACCTTCCGAATCCTTTTCCATTTTTATTCACATTAATACATCCATGAACTTACCCGCCACCTAACCTGCTTTGCAGGTTGAGGTGTGGGTTTCCGGGATCGCTCCCGGAGGTTCCTGGCTCATCGACCACCGCGCCGGAAGCTTTCGGCCCCCGGCGTCTTGCACGGTCTCCCCAGGCGTGACTTTGGACCGTCCCGGCCCTAGTTTTCGGGGCAAAATCTCTTGGCCGAATACCTTTGGGTTTCCCCGCATCCACAGTATGACGGACGAGGTTCGGTAAGAACTATCGATTGTCCGGGTGATGGGCTTAACGCCTCTGTGGTTTTGTTGCCGGAAAACCAAGGAACCAGCGTGTCATCACCTCCATGACACGGGGTGTTGTCTGAGTTATAACAGCATTTTCCACGCCGCGCAAGGGAAATAGCCCGCTTGACCCCCTCTTGGCCCGTGGCCTAAGAAGGGGAATGCGCGGGCGTTATGTTCAAAGTTTCGTTGCAGATCGTCGGGTAGCGGGGCG
>JAJZBP010000236.1 GCA_021798855.1 Bacillota bacterium | reverse complement strand
AACCCGACAGCTAACTTCGCAAGCGATTAAGGAAGAGAATTGAAGCACACATTGTTTCTATAACTTTTTCTTAAAGCGAGAACGCTTTTATCGGCATACGCGATAAGCGGAGGTGGTTTTCGTCCTCGGCGCTCGACCAAAAGGAGAGGCCGAAATGACGGATTTAAAAGGGCAATTATGGGCGGAGGTCACCGCCAATCAGTGGAGCGATTGGCACTGGCAGGTGGCCAACCGGATAACTTCCTTGGAGGACTTGGGCAAATACGTTAATCTTTCCGAAGAGGAAATACGTGATTTGCGCGCCTGCTTGCAGGATTTTCGGATGGCCGTCACCCCTTATTACTTTTCTCTGATGGATCCGGCCGATCCCAACTGCCCTATCCGGCGACAAGCAGTACCGTCAATCAACGAACTTTTTTCATCCACGGCGGAAATGAATGACCCTTTGCACGAAGAGAGCGACTCCCCGGTTCCGGGACTTACCCACCGGTACCCGGATCGGGTTTTATTGCTGGTCACCGACCAATGCGCGATGTATTGCCGGCATTGTACCCGCCGGCGTTTCGCTGGTGTCCATGACCGGCAGCGGAGTTGTGCCGAGTTGGATGCCGCCATTCGATACATTGAAGCCCATTCCGATGTGCGGGATGTCCTGATTTCGGGCGGCGACCCCCTGACCCTCAGCGATCGGATGCTTAAATTCGTGCTGGAATCCCTGCGCCGGATACCCCACGTCGAAATTATCCGCCTGGGGACTCGGGTGCCGGTGGTTATGCCCCAGCGAATTACCCCGGAATTGGTGGCGATGATCCGCGAATACCATCCGGTTTGGGTAAACACCCATTTCAACCATCCCAAGGAAATCACCCCGGAGGCCGAGGCGGCGGTGGCTCGGTTGGCGGATGCGGGCGTACCGCTGGGCAACCAGTCGGTCTTGCTCAAAGGGATAAACGACTGCCCGGTGGTTATGAAGGAATTGGTGCAGAAACTATTGAAGATCCGAGTGCGGCCGTATTATCTTTACCAGTGCGATCTCTCGCGGGGAATCGAACATTTTCGCACTCCGGTCAACAAGGGCATTCATATCATTGAGACCCTGCGAGGGCACACCTCCGGCTTGGCGGTTCCGACTTTTGTGGTCGACGCGCCGGGGGGCGGCGGAAAGATTCCCCTGCAACCAAACTATATGCTCTCCCAGTCCGAGGACAAGGTTGCCCTGCGCAATTACGAGGGTGTCATAACCGTTTACCAGGAGCCTTTGGACAGACACAGCAGTTGCGAAAGCTGCAGCAAGGAATGCGGTGCGGCCTTGGCCAGCCGGGTCGGGTTGGCTCAACTTTTTCGTGGTGAAAAGCTCAGTTTGGTCCCCAAGGGCAACCTGCGGGAAAAGCGGCGACTGGAAGTGGTCGGCCGTAACAAAGAGGCGGCGGAACGATGAGGGCCGGCGAAGGCCTCACCACGGCCTGCATGGTGGATCGGGCCAACCGCCGGCTTGTGGTCAAGGGCTATCCTGACGGGCGGTCGCCGGAATTTTGGGTTGATGAATGGTTGAAGACAGCCGCGAAATACGACTTGGAGAAGATTTGGCTTTGGGCCTTCCCCGAGGATGTTCCTGTTTTCTTTGCCCGGGGCTTCGCCTTGGAAGGATGGCTGGATGACGGACGTGCCGGCCGGCGGTCGGCCAGTATGGCTTATTACCTGAAAGCCGCGCGAGGCATTTCCCGCAAACTGGCTGCCGAGGACGAATTGCTGCAAGCGGTGACCCAAAAACCAACCGGAGCACTGCCGGCATTGCCCGAAGGTCTGTCGGCGCGCTCGTTGGATCTGCGGGATAATGAGGAGATAGCCGCCATTTTGGGCGAAGTTTTTTCTACCTATCCCAATCCGGTTAGCGAAACCGACTACATTAAAGGGTTATTGCGCCAGGGCTGCCTCTTTGAAGGGGTTTTCAGCGGACAGACCCTGGTCAGCGTGGCGGCGGCCTATCCGGACGTGGCCATGGGCTGCTGTGAAATGACTGACTGCGCCACGCGACCTAAGTTTCGGGGCCTGGCCCTCACCGAGCGACTGCTCAAGCGTTTGGGGAGACGCCGTGAACTGGAGGATTTGACGTTGTATACCCTGGCCCGCGCCGGTTCGTACGGTGTCAACCGGGTTTTTCACAAGCTGGGGTACCGTTTTCGGGGCCGGTTGATCAACAACTGCGACATTGACGGAGGGTTCGAGGATATGAACTTGCTGGTGAGGTGAAATCCCACCCGGATTCTCCTCCAAGGTTAACGCCTGGTTGCTCCGGGCTTTTTTTTATGAACCGGTGGGTTGGTGCAGGCATTTGCATCCTCGTCAAAGGAAAGTTTCGCCTCCGTACATGCGCCCGTCGCCGGGAGCGTGGCGCAGGCGTCACCTGTGACGCCGAGGACCGTCGGCGAGGGCAGGGAACAGATCTCCAGCGAAACCTTTGACGCCCAGTTCGCCGCCGGGGGCGGCTCCCGTGCTGTAATTGAAGCGAGGTCAAATGGAGGAGAGTTTGCAGGTGGGCCTATTTCAGGCGAACAGGTTAACCGGAAAAAAGCGGCGGAATCCGTGCCCCCCGACCGGCGGTGACGGCAACTGCCTGGAAGCGAAAGCTTGATTTGGGAAGTTGGCCTGCAGCAGAGATGGTTCTAAAATGGAATCCAAAAGGTTGAGGAGAGGTTGTCCAGTGGGCCTGAAGCTGACTTTGAAAAACATCCCCGAAGAATTCACGAACGGCTGGAGGGAGCGGGCCAAGCGAAACCATCGCTCCCTCCAGGGAGAGATCCTGGCCATAATCGAAGAAGCCATGCTACCGAGCCGGTTGAAGGTGGAGGATCTCCACGCGGAAGTCCGACGAATGGGTCTGTCAACCCCCGATGACGCCATGGCGCTGATCCGGGCTGAACGGGATGAACGCTGAAATAGCCGACGCCTCGGTCATCGCCGCCTGTGACTTTCGGCGAACCAAAAGCGGAAGAGGCCCTTGTGCTCCCGGGCGGGGCCATACTGTACTGTACGAACCGCTTTTGCTTCCGTTCGAGTTGGTGAGTGTTGCCCGCAAGAAAACCTTGGAAAAGCCTGAACAGGCGGGGGCAATCAGGCGGGCTTTGGCTCTGACCTTGGGAATGGACATGCACTGGGCGGACACGGATTTTTCGGAAGTTATGTGGTTGGCCTTGGAAACGGGGCTGACCACTTATGACGCGGTTTATCTTTCCTTGGCCCGGCGGTTGGGAATCCCTTTGGTCACCTTCGACGGACGGTTGGCCGCGGCGGCGGAAACGAGGAAATAAAAGTTGAACGGAAGCGAATGGCCGTTCGGCTCTGCCGCGAAAGGCTTGACAAACAAAAGGGAATTAACGATAATGAAGGTCGTTAATGGTGTCGAGTCTGCGTGGGGAGGTGGGCCGGACGCGCGTCCCCGAGTCGGAGGAAACGGCGATTCACCTGCTGGTGCTGCTGGCGCT
>JAJZBP010000235.1 GCA_021798855.1 Bacillota bacterium | reverse complement strand
GAGGGATCTTCACGGTGGGCCAAGCGATGGTGGCTTCCTCGAGTCCTAACCACGAAAAAGCCCCCGCGTTGGAGGGCGTTCAACATTTTCTGACCCGTCACCGTCGGCAGCTTGCGCATACGGCAACTTCAATTTCGGTAACGATAACGCCGTCTTCGGGAGGCTGGGTCCCCTGTTCGGCCAAATCCTCAAGAACGAGTTCGATTGCCTCCCTGGCGTTGCCCAATGCCTCTTCGACGGTCTCTCCTTGGGTTACGCAACCCGGAAGGGACGGAACCTTGGCAACGAAACCTCCAGCTTCGCGGTCAGGTTCCAGGATCACCTTGAAACGCCGGATCATGATCACCTCACCTTGCCGTCAATTATATCCGAACGCGGGTGAAATAGCAGTTGTGGTTGAACCGTTTTTCTCTTCCAAGAAACAGTTTTTCCTTTTCTTGAGTGTGCTGACCTGAAAATACTTCCCCGAGGCCCCGGACCAGCATTTTCATCCTTCGTGGTGAACGGAAGGCCATGGTTAACTAAAATAAACAGAAGAAGTATGCCTTAGCCTACAACTTCTGTGCCGAAGGTTTACATCAACCGAGGGCCGGCTTGCGCCGCCCGAGGGGTTCCAAGGTAGCACTCGGCTCCCTCCGCTTATTTTATTGACCGTCGACGCAAAAAAAGGCACCGCGCCTTCCGGCCCACCCCACCGGGAGATCTTTCCACAGCAACCGCAATTTGGTACAATAGGCTTGGCCGGGAGCACCAAACCCTGAGCCGAAACCCCCTTGCCTCAAGGCCATCGCCGGAGTGTGGCCGGGCCGAAGTTCCTTTCGGACCCAAGGCCAGAGGCAAGGGGGTGGTGCCGGTGAGCTTGCGCTTGGACCTGACGGTTCCGGTGGCCTTGGGTGTGTTGAGCATCCTTGGTTTGCTGATCCGCTTCTGGTTCAAAAAACGGAAATAACCGCCATTAAGACGGCTATTCCGTTCGCTTGTTTCAACCGGCCCGGTTGCACCCGGCGACCGGGGGCCGAGGAACCAACTCGGCTCCCTTTGCTTATTTTATACCCCTGCTGCAAGAAAAATGCAATATCCGGCCACCGGAAGGGCGGCCTGATTTCCAGGCGGTCTTTTTGGTGGCCGGATCAGGCGAGGGGGTGGAAAACGCCTCGCCAAAGGCAGTCGGGGCCACCAGCGGACCGGCCCCCGGCGGTCAACGCCGAATATACTTGCAGGAATTTTCCGCTCAATAGCCAATTCTTCATTATGATGCCGCATTTTTCGCTATATTTTCAAAGGACGCGCACGGCCCGCGCGACGCAGGTTGAGAAAGGGTGGAATGACCATGGGCAATCGCGGTCGGGGATCCGGGGAAAAAGGCAATGCGCGCCTTTTGCTTCGACCGGCGCGACCGGGTCAACCCTCTACGCCGCCCCCGCGGCCATCGGCGCGGGACCTGCTGGACGGCGGCCGCCGCCTGCACGCTCGACACGGCCCTATCCCATGCGGTGGCCGGAGACACGATCCTGCTCACCACGAGCGCGAACACGAACGGTTACAATTCGTCCAACCCATACTACACACCATCGACACGTCCGGCACCTCGACGCCGAGCCGGCTGACCATTGAGTCCACCCCCGGGGACGGCATTGATATCAGGGGCTTGAGCCACCTCCGGCTCAACGACACCGCCGTATTTTACCGTAAATTTGGGCGCTTCATCCAACCTTTTTCAACGCCCATTTGCTCCTTGTCTTGTGGTTGCGCATGGCGGTAAAATTGTCTGCCCATCCCGCGAACCCCAGCAAGCGGAGGAAGCATATTTGAAAATCAACGGTTTCGAGTGGGATTCCGCCAATATCGAGCACATCACCCGACATGGAGTGGAATGGGAAGAGGCGGAAGAAGTTCTAAAAAGTTCTCCGTGGTTTCGGCGGGCCAGGGACGGGCGTTATTTGGCCGTTGGCCAGACCGAAACCGGAAGATATCTGGTGATTGTATTCGAGTTTAATCCTGGCACCAAAGCCAGAGTAGTGACAGCAAGACCGGCCAATGAAAACGAGCGAAAAACCTGCCGGAAGGAGAAAAAATAATGGCTGAACCAAAAGACCCAATTCCCGCATCCATGACCCGGCAACAAGCAGCCGATTTTTGGGATACCCATTCCGTCACCGACTACCTTGACGAATTGGACCCGGTGGAAGGGCCTTTGGACGTAGCGATCAATGAGCCTGTCCTGCCGGTGCCCCTGAGCCGGCAAGACTTGGACGCCCTGCGGCAGGCAGCCAGGCGACGGGGCCTTGCCTCATCCGCCTTGGCCAAGGTTTGGCTTCTGGATCGCCTACGGGGAGAAGGCGGCCGTTAGCCTCTCCGGTCCTTCCACTCCCCCCCCCCGCGGAATCTCCGGAAGGATATTCCGCATTGGCTTTAGCCGAAACCGATAGTACCGCGCAGTGCGTTGACCATCACGTTAAACCTGACCGCGCTCCGCTTTGCTATATTATTCCTTATCATATCCGACTTTGACGTGTCCTTTACCAGAAGGGCTACCCGATTCCATGCGGTCTTTTTGCTTGCCGGCTCAGGCGAGGGGGCGGAAAACGCCCGGCCAAAAGCAGGCGGGACCAACAGCGGACCGGCCCCCTTGCTCCCGCATTTTTCGCTGTATTTTCGCGGAATGCGCACGGCCTATTTTGCCAAAATTAACAGCCTAGCCGGGAGCCCGGGTGGCCTATCCGAATCGGCGGCGAGAAACTGGTTGACTTCGCCCTTATGGTTGAAGAGGCTTTGGCGATTGTCTTTGCTGCACGAACTTGATGGCTTCCCGGTTCAGGGGCACGAAGCGCATGATTTCAATCCGCTGATCCGGCAGATAGAGGGACCAAAAGGTATGAAACTCCAGGATTACTTCGTTGCGCAGCAGGGAAACGGGCATATCCCAGGCGGATAGGCCGGCGTCGGAGGGTGTGCTCCGATCCCAAAGCGGCGCGAATTCGGGATTGGCCGACCGCAGGACCATGAGGCGGTCAGTCACCTCCGGCCGGGACAGATAAGGAGCCAGCCGCCCCTTCAGCACAGCGATTACCCGCCGGTGGCTCTCCACGTACCCGGGGGCCGTCACCAAGTAGGGAGCGATGAATGAAGACGTTACCGCAAAGGTCTCCAACACGGAGGGGTTGGAAAGGCGCACGGCCTCCAGTACTTGGGGATCGCAGGACAGGTTAACGAGAGCGCACCCCAGGGCGTTGACGGTCAAATACAGGCCGAAAGGCTGTCCGATGGAGATGGCCGGCCCCAAGGTCCAGGCATCCACCTCCGCCTGGAGGTCCCGGCGGGTTTTCTCATCCAAAGTTCCCCAATCCACGGGAACCCCACTTAGGCCGAACAGCCATCCCCTCTCGAAGGGCGGCAATCGCAACAGGCGCGCCGCAGCCTGCAGGTGTTCCTGACCGGGCACCGACCGTCCACTTTCCCAACCGGCCCAGAGTTTTTCCGTCGGCAG
>JAJZBP010000234.1 GCA_021798855.1 Bacillota bacterium | reverse complement strand
CCTTTTTGACCAGACCCCGGAATTTACGGTTTACGAGAGTTTTTCACCAGATCCCTAGATACGCCGCGCTTGCGCGGCCCGCTCGGCCGCTGAACGGTGTCCCCCATCAGGGGAGGGAGGGGCACCAAATTGGCACGTTGGGGGAGGCTCCCGAATCAAGGAACGGCTTGCCGTTCCTGCCTCAACACAGGGGAGGGGAACCAAACCGCCTCCGCGAAGCGGATAAGGAACGGATCCGTGAGCTTCACTCCACGTTTGGCGACGGTCCTCGGCGCCACGCTTGAGGTCCGTTCCTTGCCCTCGCCAAAGGCGACGGGCGAATGCACGCAGGCAAACCCCACCATCATGGTCCGGTGGTAAGGTTCTTCCCTGAGAGGCATTATACCCTGCCTGGCTCTTTTTCAGGTAAAAACTTTTTGTAACAAACGTTCAGCGTGGCAGGATCGTCGACGCCGCCAGCGTTTCCTCGTTCAAATGGCCGCGCAAGCGCCCCTCCAATTCCTCCGCTTCGATCCCGGCCAGCACTCTTTGGTAGGCGAAAAGTGAGATCCCCTGAAAGGCGTAACTCGTGAGGAGGTGGGAAATCGCCTCCGGTGAGTTGAAAACCGCCAGATATTCCCCCAAGCCCTTTTTCTGCAGGCGCCGCCAGTCCTCTCGACCCACCCCCCGCTTCCCAACGGCCCGCAACTCCCGCCGGATCCGTGCCAGCAACCTCTCCGGATCCCCGGTTCGGCCGCCGACCATGGAGAACCCGAAATCACTTTCCCCCTCGTATTGAGCGGAAAAAGTGTCGTCAATCAGTTTGTCGCGGTAGAGGTCCTCGTAGAGGGGGGAACTCCGTCCGAACACCAGTTCCAGGAGGGCCGAGGCAATGATTTGCCGCCGCAGGAGGGCCTCTCCACTTTCGCCCAGCGTCTGGACGTCCTTGAATCCCAGGCGCAAAAAGGGACGGGAAACGGCCATCCGCCTGCTGACTTCCCTGGCCTCCACGCCCGCCGGTTCCGTTGGATATTCCCGCCGAGGCGGCCCGGCGGCGGCCGGCCCTTCGTCCGGATTGCTCCGGCAAAGGGCGAACACCTCTTCCGGGTCAACCTGTCCCACCACCGACACCACCATGTTGGCCGGTTGGTAGAAGGTGCGGTGGCACAGATGCAATTTTTCCGGGGTGATCTCCCGTATGGAATCCACCGTCCCCGCGATGTCCACCCGCAGCGGATGGACCCGGTACATGGCCTCCAACAGGTTTTGGTAGCCTCTCCATCCGGGATCGTCAAGGTACATCAAGATCTCCTGCTCGATTATCTCCTGCTCCCTGGCCACGTTCTCGTCCGTAAAATAGGGGTGTTGCACGAAATCCAGCAAGAGTTCCATGGCCGGCGGGAAGTTCTCCACCGTGGAGAACAGATAGGTGGTGGTGGTGTGACTGGTGAAGGCGTTGGCCGACGCCCCCAGCGACGCGAACCGCTCAAAGACATCCCCGTATTCTTGCGCGAACATCTTATGCTCCAGGAAGTGGGCGATGCCCGCGGGCAGGTGAACCGGCTCGGCGTAACCCGGAGGAAAAAAACTTTGGTCGATGGAGCCGTAGCGAACGGAGCAAGCGGCAAAGGTCTTTTGGTAGCCCGGCTTGGGCACAACCACGACCCGCAGGCCGGCGGGTGATCGCCAAGTCCACATCTCTTCCCCCAGTCGAACGTCGCGCAGACGCTCCAACTCATTCACCTCCATGCAGAAAGTAGGCGGTGTCCGGACCGATGCCGGCGGCGGCCTCCACCACGTCGTCCCTGGCCACCGCGCGCACGTGCCTTTCCCAAGCCCCCGGCGACTCTTTCCGCCCGTTGATCAATCCCTCCAGGAACGCCGCAATCAGGGCGCGGGGACGATCCAGGCTTGAGCGCAACGCCCGCAACATTCCCGCCCGGACCTTTTCCATTTCTTCATCGCTGAAGTTTCCTTCCCGGACATCCGCCAACTGTTTTTCGCAGATCTCCCTGGTCCGCTCGTAATCCGCCGCGTTGATGCCGGCGTCGATGAACAAAAGTCCCTTCCCGGCGTCCAGACTGGAAGCGACCGAATAAGCCAGGCCGTGTTCTTCCCGGACCCGGCGAAAGAGCTTGGCGTGGGGAAACCCCCCCAGGATGCCGTTGGCCATGGCCAGAGCCCAAAAGCGGTAGTCGCCACGTCCCATGCCCGTGCGATAGCCAAGACACAGCCTGGCCTGTTCCAGGTTTTGCGTCTCGCGAACCTCCCGCCATTCACCCGCGGCCGACCTGATCTCCGTCGGTTCGATCTCACGCGGCCGCCTTTCGCCCGCGTCGAATGCGCCCTCAAGCAGGGTCAGCGCCCGTTCCAACGGCACATTGCCCACCAAGAACACATTCACGGGACTTTCCCGCAGGATTTCCCGGTAACGGGCGTAAAGCCCCGCGCCGGTGATTCCGGGCAAGTCCTCTTTTCTCCCATACCTGGCGGTCGCGTATCGTTCCCGCCGGCACATCTCCTGAACGCAACGCAACCTGGCATAGGCCGCCTTGTCGTTGAAAACCGCCTCCTGGCGCACCCGCAGGTTATCCTTCTCTCCCTCCAGGTGGTCGCCGCGGAAAGAAGCGTCCCCATCCAGCGGCGGGTCCAAAACGACCTCCGCCAGCGTGGCCAGCGCCTGCTCCATGACACCTTCCTCCGGCAGATACTCCTCTCCCGGCGTTTCCAGCCGGAAGGTGAGGATCTGTCTCTCGCCGCTTTTGCTCACCCCAACCTCGCACTCGCTGCCGTAAAGTCCTTCCAGACGCCGGTTCATTTCGCCCAACGAAGGGTGCAGGCGGGTGCCCCGGCGCAGCAGGAAGGGCAATACGGCATTTTCCGTCGGCGAACGGCCGAGGTCGCAGGTGAACTGGACGATGAGCGTGCTGGTCTTGAATTTGCGGGTTTCCCCCACGAAAATGGGAATGCCGCAAAACAAGCTACCTTCGAGAAAATCCATCGTTGCTTTGTCCCTCTCTGTTTTCGACATATTTCGCAACTTTTCGCACTCCCGGCCCGGGGGTTTCGCTTTACAAGCCTTTTGCTTAGTGCTATGATTCATGCATAAATACTTTCAATACTCCTATCTATTCATTCCTTCATATTTACCATAAACCGCAGCAGCTGTTCCACCAACCGTCACCCTGCTCCCGCCAAGCGGCCAAGCGGATTTGCCCGTTGGGAAATGAGGTATGTGCATTCGCCCACTGAGTTCGCAGTGCATCAGTGCACCATTGATTTTTATCTCAGCCATAAGGAGTTGGATGTATGGACAAGAAACCCTCCACCCGGCAAGAAATCATGGTTCTTCTTAAGAAAAACGGTGGACTGACCGTGGACGAATTGGCCAAATCCCTGCAGATCACTCCCATGGGGGTGCGCCAGCACCTGGCGACCCTGGAGCGGGACGGCCTGGTGGAGAGTTCCCAGCTGCGGCGCAAGGTGGGGCGGCCGAGTTTTCTGTATCACCTGACCC
>JAJZBP010000233.1 GCA_021798855.1 Bacillota bacterium | reverse complement strand
CGGCGTCGTGACCGGCCGCGACCGCCGCCACCGCCAGTTCGAAGGCAAAGCGGGCGTGTTCCACCACGTCGGGCGAGGCGTGCAGCATGATGGTTAATTTAGCCATTCCCCGTTCCCTCCGTTCCCCCCGTCTCCTCCGTTCCCTCCGTTCCCCCCGTCTCCTCCGTTCCCTCCGTTCCCCCCGTCTCCCCCAACTCCCCCAACTCCCCCAACTCCCCCAACTCCCGCAGAACGCCGGCGCAACGCCGGCAAACCGGTTTCCCTTCCACCGCCTCCGTTTCGCCGGGCGGATGGTGGATCCAGCAGCGGTCGCATTTTTGCCAGGTCTCGTCCACCCTGGCCACGGCCACCCGGACCCCGCCGGCCTCCTCGCCGGCGCCCGCCACCACTTTCACGTCGGAGACGATGAACAGGGTCGCCAGTTCCGAGCCATACCGCTCCAGGAGGGCCAGGGTCTCCCCCGTCGCCTCGATCCGCATCGTCGCTTCCAGGGAAGCGCCGATCAGCTTACTCTTCCGGGCCTCCTCGAGGGCCTTCAACACCGTTTCCCGCACCTCCCGCAACCCCTCCCAACGGGCAACCATTTCCTCGTCCCGCCCGCCCAAGTCGCCGACGGCCGGCCAGGAAGCCAGTTGGACGCTTTCCGGATCCCCCGCCGGGTGGGGCATGTGGCTCCACACTTCTTCCGCCGTGTGGGTCAGGATGGGGCTGACCATGACCACCAAGGTCCGCAAGACGGCGTACAGGACTCCCTGCGCCGCGCGGCGGGCCGGGCCGTCGGCCACGGAGCAGTAAAGGCGGTCCTTCAAAACGTCCAGGTAGAAGGCGGACAGGTCGATAACGCAGAAGTTGTGGATGAAGTGGTACAACTGGTGGTACTGGTGGGAGCGGTAACTCTCGGTCACCCGCTCCACCAGGGAAGCGGTGGCCTGCAAAAGGTAGCGGTCGATCTCCATGGCCGCGCCTGAGGCGGCGGCGTTGGCGTGTTCGTCCGGATCGAAGTCGTGCAGGTTCCCCAAGAGGAACCGGAAGGTGTTGCGGAGCTTCCGATAAACCTCGGCCATCTGCTCCAGGATCTGCGGCGACAACCGGATCTCGGTGGTGTAGTCGGAAGAGGCCACCCACAGGCGCAGGATGTCCGCCCCGTACCTGTCCACCACCTGCTGGGGATGGACCACGTTCCCCAACGACTTGGACATCTTCCGGCCATCTCCGTCCACCACGAAGCCGTGGGAAATCACCTTCCGGTACGGCGGCACACCCACCGTGGCCACCGCCGTGGTCAAAGACGAGTTGAACCAACCCCGGTACTGGTCCGACCCCTCCAGGTACACGTCCGCCGGAAAGGCCAACTCCGGGCGCACCCGCAAAACCGCGGCGTGGGAGGATCCCGAATCGAACCAGACGTCGCAGATGTCCGTTTCCTTGCGGAACTCCGTTCCCCCGCATTTTGCACAGGTTGTGCACGGCGGCAGGATCTCCGCCGCCGTTCCGGCCCACCAGGAATCCGCGCCCTCCCGGCGGAAAAGCTCGGCCACCGCCTCGATCACGGCTTCACTGATCAGGATTTCACCGCAATCCTGGCAATAGAAGGCAGGGATGGGCACGCCCCAAGTCCGCTGGCGGGAGATGCACCAGTCGGTCCGGTCGGCCACCATGCGCCGCATCCGCTCACGTCCCCATTCCGGCACCCACTCCACCCGCTCCACGGCCTGCAGGAGATCGCCCCGGAAAGCCTGTACCGAGGCGAACCACTGCTCGGTGGCCCGAAAGATCACCGGCTTGCGGCACCGCCAGCAGTGGGGGAACTGGTGTTGGATGTCCTCCCGTCCCAGGAGATGCCCGGCCCCGGCCAGCAAATCCAGGATCGGCTCTTCGGCTTTGACGTAAAACATTCCCTCCAGGGAAGCGACGCCGACCTCGGTGGTGAAAAGTCCCCGGTCGTCGACCGGCATGTGGACCGGCAACCCGTAACGCTGCCCGACGATGAAGTCGTCCTGGCCGTGCCCGGGAGCGGTGTGCACGCAACCGGTCCCCTCGGCGGCCGTCACGTGATCCCCCAGGATGACGGGCACCTGCCGGTCCAGGAAGGGATGGGTCAGATTCACGCCTTCCAGGGCGGCGCCGGTGAAGGAGGCGACCACTTCCTCGGCTTCCAGGCCCATGGCGGCCAGGGCGGCCGCCCGGGAAGACTCGGCGACTATGAGGTCACCCAGCCGGGTGCGCACCAGTTGGTAGACCAATTTGGGGTGGAGCGCCACCCCGGCGTTGGCCGGCAACGTCCACGGGGTGGTGGTCCAGATGACCACCCGCGAACCAACCGGCAGGATCCCCCCCCCGTCAACCACCGGGAAAGCGGCGAAAAGGGAGCGGGATCGCTTGTCGGCGTACTCGACCTCGGCCTCGGCCAGGGCCGTCTCGCAGGTCGGGCACCAGTAGACGGGCCAGAGGCCCTTGTAGATGTAGCCACGGCGGGCCATCTCGCCGAAGACCCGGACTTCCTCCGCCTCGTAGGCCGGGTTCAGGGTGACGTAGGGGTCGCTCCAGTCGCCGCGCACCCCCAGGCGCCGGAATTGCTCGGTCATGGCGCCGATGTAGTGGCGCGCGAATTCGCGGCACTTGGCGCGCAGTTGGACCGGGTCGATGCGGTGGTGGTCGGCGCCGGTGGCCTGGAGGGCCTTCAGTTCGATGGGCAACCCGTGGGTGTCCCAGCCGGGGACGTAGGGTGCGTCGTACCCGTCCAGGGTGGCGAACTTGACCACGATGTCCTTGAGGATTTTGTTGAGGGCGGTGCCGATGTGGATGTCGCCGTTGGCGTAGGGAGGGCCGTCGTGGAGGATGAAGCGGGGGCGACCCCGGCCGGCCGCCTGGACCCGGGCGTAGATGTTCGCCTCCTCCCAGCGCCGCTGGATTTCCGGCTCGAGGACCGGCAGGTTGGCCCGCATGGGGAAAGCGGTCTTGGGCAGGTTCAGGTGATAATCCAAGCAAAATCCCCTTCCGCCGGCTGTTTTTGCAGTTTGCAGGTGCAAAAAAAAGAAGCCGATCAAACTTTGATGACCCGGGAGCCACCCCCGGCGGCGAACCGGGCGTCGGAGGGCTCGGCACGACCGCGCAGGGAAGAGCGATTACGTTTTTCCTTTGGTCGGCAACCCGGCCAGGACGGCCTCGGCCGCGTCACGCTCCATCCCTTCCAGCCGCAGGTGCTTGAGGCGGCCTTTCTCCCCGGAGAGGACAACGACCCTTCCGACGCCCAAACCGAAGAGATCGGCCACCAATCGCCGCAGGGCCAGGTTGGCCACGCCCTCAACGGGCGGAGCGTTGACCCAAGCCTCCAAGCCTTCGCCGTCCGTCCGGACGGCGAATTCACGGGATGACCGAGGGTGCAGTCTGACCGTCAGGGTGAAGCCATTGGGCACGGCGGACGCCGCCGGTACAACGAGCGACTCGCCAAGCCGCGGGGACGTGGGCCGGCGCGGCGCGGGCCGATGGTCGCCGCTCCCGCTCTCAC
>JAJZBP010000232.1 GCA_021798855.1 Bacillota bacterium | reverse complement strand
GTCAATGTTGGGAAGTGGAGTACATCCGGCGGACTCAACGTCACCAAGATCAGGCTGGCCTATTATTACAACGGGTTTGATGCCTGACCTCCAAAAACGAAGAAGGACGGTCAGGTCTCCTATTGACCACGCCACCAATGTATTTGCGTTTCGTCTGACCCACTCCGACAGTTTCATATCCCAATACTACAAAATCATGGATAAAAATCAACGAAACGGAGTTGTGAACCCCTGGCAAACTTAAGATTCCACCGGCTGGAATCCTTTTGGAAGATAATTTCTTTTTCCGAAAAGAAGGACCGCGCCCTCCGGCGGCGAATACCTATATTATATATGTATATCGGCGCTACGCCGGAAAGGTGGTGCACCCATGGAAGAGGAGCAGTCTCGCGGGCGGTTGGCCATGCTGATCCTATCCATCCTGAGTTCGGCCCCCGCCCACGGGTACCGGATCGCCCGCAGCCTGGAGGAGAAAAGCCGCGGCGAGTTCCGGTTGCGCGAGGGCGTCCTTTACCCCCTCCTCCACTCCCTGGAAGCGCGCGGGTTAATTCAGGCCGCTTGGGAACTGGGGGAACGGGGCAAGGAGCGGAAAGTCTACCGGCTGACCCCCGCCGGTGGCGACCACCTGGGAAAAATGCTGGCCATCTGGCACAAGGAACAAGCCGCCATCGAACTGGTGATCCGGGAGGTGCTTCCCTGTGTGGGATGACTTCCTGCGCCAGGCCACGGGTCTGGTGCAAGACCCGATCGCGGCGGAGGACGCCCGCCGGGAACTGCAAAGCCACCTGGAGGAGGCCACCGCCCGGCATCTTGCCGCAGGTTTGCCGGAGTCGGAGGCGGCTCGCGCCGCCGCGCGGGACATGGGGGACGGCCGGACCATTGCCCTGGGGCTGGCCGGTGTCCATAATCGGCCCCTTCCTTGGCGCTGGTACGCCGGGGCCTTCCTGCTCCTGTTCGCCGCCGTTTTGGGGCTCGCCCAATGGAGCCTACGGGCCGCCGAAGGGGGCTATGTGGTTATCCCCGTATCCGGCGGCGGCGGGCAGACCATTCCGGGCATCCCACTGGCCCCGGCCATCGTCTTGTTCCTGTTGACTGGCCTTGTCTGCCTGCTGCCCCGTCGCCGGGAAACCTTTGCTTTCCTCAGCCACTTGGCGGAAGCCACGCGGGTGGACCTGGCGGCCAAGGAAATATGGCTTTCCTCCCTGGACCTGCGGTTGGAAGGGCTATCCGGTTCCGCCGCCGGCCTCCTGACCGGCATCGCTTTCGGCGCCTCCATCTGGAGCATCAATTCCTCTTTAAGTTTTTTTTCGGCGGCCACCCTGATCGCGGCGGCCCCCCTGGCCACGGCCCTTTGGCTCTCCTCCCGGCGGCGGGGTAACCTACATGCCGGCTACCTGCTGGCCCTCTTCGCCACGGGAGGCTTCGCCGCCGGCCTGCCCATCGGCGTCTCCGTCGTCTCCCCCGGTGCCGGCCCCCTGCATATCCTCGCCGTCGATCTGCCCTTTGCCCTGGCCTACGGCCTGGGAGCCTTGGGCGAAACCTTCGTCGCCCGTCTCTTGGAACACGGTCTCCGGCACCTGTGGGCCGGAACGGGAAAGGAGGGTTAGGCACGGTGCAGCGATTCTCCCATTGGGCCGCCTTCCTGGCGGTCCTCGTTCTGGCCGCCTTCCTCTTCTCTTTTCTGGTGGCCCGCTACGCCAAAGCCACCGGCACGGTGGCCTTCGTCGTCGGCGGCAACCTTTATGCCCGAAACCTGGCCACCGGTTCGTTGCAAACCGTGGCCAAGGGTGGAGTGACGTACCTGTCCTGGTCCCCTAACGGTTCCGCCCTGGCCTACCTGCAAGGCGGCGTCCTCAAAGCCATCCCTTATCCGGCCGGCGGTCTGGTCCGCCGGCTCGGCCCGGCGGCTTGGTTCCGCTGGGCGCCGGGGGGCAAAGCCATCGCTTACGCCGGCCCGCGCGGAGGCCTCATGGTCACCGGCGGCAGCCGGTTGAACCGTTCCACCCAGGTCAGCCGTCATGCCCTTCGCGGCTACTGGTCCCCCGGCGGAAAGAGGTTGGCTTTCTCCGTCCCCGGCAGGGGACTGGGCATCTACGACCTGAGTAACCTGGCGCCCACTCCAACTATCGTCGGTCCCCGTTTCTTCCCGGTGGCCGCCTCAACCCAACTTTGCTGGTCTCCCGCCGGCAAAGGAATCGCCTTCGTGAAACGGCTGCCGCACCCGCGACCCATCCCCGGCGCGGGCGGCAAAACCTATTATTCGTACAGTCACGCCCTGACCGTCCTGGATCCGGCCACCGGCCGAACCAGGGTGCTTTTCTCCGTTCCCGGCGGCGGCGTCGTCCCGTATGGCTGGTGGCCGAATGGCCAAGGCCTCATCTTCTGGACCATCCCGCAAAATTCCATGTCCCTCGCCGCCGACGGGGAGGGACTTTACTCCATGCCGCTGGCCGGCGGCCGGCCGCGCCTTTTGGGCACCAGCTTGGTTAACTCCGATTTCCTAGCCTGGTCACCCAAGGGGAACCTCCTGGCCGTCGTGCTGGGCGGTTCCCGCGACGCCCCGTTGGGCAAGAACCTTGATCTGTTTCGCCCCGACGGGACCGGCCGCCGGCTTTTGGCCGGCACCAAAACGGTTTCGGCCCTCTACCCGGTCTGGTCGTCCGGCGGTCAGGAAATAGCCTACCTGTCCATGCCCTCCGGCCCTTATGACCCAAGACAGTTCTCCACCGCCAGCGGCAGTTTCAACTGGTCGGTCTGGAAGGTGGGGACGTCCGGAAAAGGCCGGACTCGGGTCGCCGCCGTTCCCAGCGGGATCGGCAGTTACCAGTGGACTCGTTTCACCCCGGACGGCCACCATATGCTGGTGGTGGATCGGCTGGCCGGCCCCAACCAACCGGGACCCGCCCAACTGTTCCTGATGGACACGAACGGCGAGCACGTCATCCTCCTGGCCCAGGGCTTGGGGGCGGGCAGCGGCTCCGGCTTTCAAGGTCTGGCCACCGGCGACCCCAACGGTCTCTTTTACGGCCAAGTGGACTGGAGCAGCCTGGTGGCCCTGCGCCCGGCTTCTTAGGTGTTGGGCGGTATCCAATGGGGTAACAAAAAGGTAAAACATGGCAACCATCTATTTTGGGGATTCAAGAGCCGTCTTCAGGTAGTTTGCAAGGGCTCGTGCTGGAGTGAGTCTCTTGATGCCTCGATGAGCCCGCTTGGTATTATATCGCTCCAGGTATTTGTTCAGACACGGCTTGAGTTCCTCCAGAATGGTATAGAGCCTTATGAGCGACGGTCCTCGGCGCCTCGGGTGCCGCCCTGCGCCACGCTCCAGGGCCACCGCGAAGAATTCCCGGCAGATGGTCTGGAGAAAGCGTTCAGCCATGCCATTGGTCCAGGGATGCTTTACCTTGGTGCGCCGATGCTTTGGGCCATGCTCTTGGCAGACGAGTTCAAAGGGATGCTTGGTGGGCTTGGAACTGGAGCCTGTGTGTATTCCTTGCCGTTGTCGGTCAGAACGCTTTCCATCTTG
>JAJZBP010000231.1 GCA_021798855.1 Bacillota bacterium | reverse complement strand
TTGCGCAGGAACATGACCTCCGTGGCGGGGGCGATCGCGGAGCTTTTCTCCCGCCAGGTGAAGTGCGTTCGGAAGAGGCGCGGGTGGCAGGACAGGAGAAGCCGAACCTCTCCCATTTCCCTGGAATGGCAATGGAGGAGGATGGTGTCACCCTCTCCCTGGGTTATTCTCTGCAGGCGCCCTCCCCGCAGAGGTTGGAACTCCGCAGTCAAGGCGGCCAGAGTCAGGGCATCGAAGCAATGAACCATTCCACCGACCTCCCACCCGATCCTAGCACAACCGAGGAACGATTTCCTCTCGAAAGACTCCGGGCCGGGGGAAAACGCCGGGGGCGTCGTTCGCCGGCCGTCGGGCTAATTGGCCAGGAGCATCCGCGCGCCCAGCGCCAGCAGGACGATTCCCAGGAGGCTGCTCAATTGAAAGGGATGGCGCTCCAGTCCGAAGGCGCCCAGGTGGTCCAAGATGAAGGCCGTTGCCAATTGTCCCAGGAGGATGGCGGTGGTGGCGTTGGCCACGCCCAGGCGGGGCACGGTCAGAACCACCAGATAGGTGATTCCGGCGACCAACGGACCGGCCAACAACAGGTAGGGAGGTATGCGCCCCAACTGGCTGTAAAGGCGGGACAACCCCGGCGTGGCAATGGCCAAGACCAGGAGGGCGCCGATGAGTCCGGCCAGGAGGACCGCGTTCCAGGCGCCGACGAACTTGCCCAAAGACGCGTTCATCGCTCCCTGAAGCGCCATCAACACCCCGGAGAGCGCGGCAAGGAAATAGTCCGTTGGAGATCACCTCGCTCCCATTATCCCCACGGGTCCGGCCCTTCTTCCCTCCCCGGCAGGATTTCGGCTTTGGGTCAAGAATTTTAAGACACAGTTCATTGGAGGAAGTTGGTGGGTCATGGAAAGCAAGGGTTGGGCCGTCGTCCTGGGCGCGTCCAGCGGCTTCGGGGAAGCGACGGCCCTGAAGCTGGCGGACCGGGGAATGAACATCTGTGGGGTGCACCTGGACCGCAGGGGCGGCATGGCTAAAGTGGCCGAAACGGTGGGGTGGATCGAAGGGAAAGGTGTCAGGGCTTTATTCCGGAACGAAAACGCGGCCGATCCCGACCGGCGGCGGGAAGCCATTTCCGCCCTGGGGGAAGCGGCCGGCGGTGGGCCTGGGGTGCGCGTGCTTTTCCACTCCCTGGCCTTCGGCTCCCTCCGCCCTTTCTGCGGGGAAGGCGCGGTGAGCGAGGACCAAATGGACATGACGCTGAGGGTGATGGCTCACAGTTTGGTCTACTGGACCCGCGACCTCTTGGCGGGCGGTCTTTTGGGACCGGGGGCCAAGATCTTCGCGATGACCAGTTCCGGGGGGACGCGGGTGCTGCCCGCCTACGGACCGGTGTCGGCGGCCAAGGCCGCCTTGGAATCCCACGTCCGCCAGTTGGCCATGGAGTTGGCCCCGCGGGGAATCGCCGCCAACGCCGTCCGGGCGGGGGTCACCGACACGCCGGCCCTGCGCAAGATTCCCGGCAGCGACCAACTGATCGCCAACGCCATGGCCCGCAATCCGGCGGGACGGCTGACCCTGCCGGAGGACGTGGCCGAGGCGGTGGCCGCCCTGGTCGACGCTCCGGTGTGGCTCACCGGGAACGTGATCGGAGTCGACGGGGGAGAAGACATCGTGGGTTAGGAGCCGCGAGGGTGAAAATTACCGTAAAACCGGGGAGAAAATCCTCGGTTTTTTTATTTGGCTAAGGGGACACGGAGTGGAAATACTCAAAGGGGGAACGAAGATCCGGCGGATTAAGCCAAATGCTCAGGAGGTGTCCGGGAACTGCAGCGGTTTTCTTGTTGCCGCGAATTGAAGCAGCTTTGGGAAGCGAGGGGGGTGGAGGTTCATCCCCACCAGTTGGACACCGCGCATCAGGCCATCCATCGCTTGGGCGGAAACGCCATCCTGGCCGACGAGGTCGGCCTGGGTAAAACCGTTGAAGCCGGCCTGATCGTCCGCGAATTGATGTCCCGCGGTCAAATCGGCAAGGTCCTGATCCTGGTGCCCGCCTCCCTGACCGGGCAATGGGCCAGGGAGATGGAACAGAAATTCGATCTCCATTTCGCGGTCAATCCCCGGGGCGCCGGTTGGCTGGAGGAGAAAATGATCATCGCTTCCCTGGATCTGGCCCGACGGCATGAACCCCGGCGGCTTTTGCAGATGCGTTCTTTCGACCTGGTGGTTGTTGACGAAGCCCACCGCCTGAAGAACAACCGCACCCAGAGTTACGCGCTGGTGGCCGGCTTGTCCCGCCGCTATCTCCAACTCCTGACCGCCACGCCCATCCAAAACGACCTCGGCGAACTTTACAACCTGGTTGACCTGGTGCGACCGGGTCACTTCGGCGCCTACCTGGATTTTTATCGTCGCTTCATCTTCGGCAAAAGAACTCCCCGCAACGCCTCGGAGCTCCAGACGCTCTTGGGCCAGGTGATGATCCGCCACCGGCGGGGGGAAATAGTCATGGAATTGCCCTGCCGGCGGGTGGAAATGGTGGCCCTGGACCTCTCACCGGCGGAGGCGGACCTGTACCAGGCCACCACCAGGGTGGTGCGGGAAGAGTACCGGCGCCGCAAGCATACCCATTCCCTGTTGCCCCTGGTCATCGCCCAAAAAGAACTCTGTTCCAGTTCCTTCGCCCTGTCGGCGACCCTGGAGCGGACGGGGGAGGAGTGGGCCAAAGGAGCGCGGGATGGCCTTTTGGCTCTGGCGCGGCGGATCAAGGACAATGCCAAATTGGTCCACCTGTTGGATCTGCTGCGGGACGGTTTGCGGCGCCGGGAAAAAGTGGTGGTCTACACCGAATACCGGGCGACGCAAGACTACCTGACAACGAGGCTGGCGGAACACGGCCTGGCGGTGGTTGCCTTCCACGGAGGGTTGAACCAGCGGGAGAAGGAGGCGGCCCAAAAACGGTTTCGGGAACACGGCGAAGTGCTGGTCAGCACCGAGGCGGGGGCTCAGGGTCTCAACTTGCAGTTTGCCAATTGCCTGGTCAACTACGATCTGCCCTGGAACCCGATGCGGGTCGAACAGCGCATCGGGCGTCTGCACCGGATGGGTCAGGAGAAAGAGGTGCGGATTTTCAACCTTTGTGCCCGCGGAACGGTGGAGGAACACGTCCTTCACCTGCTGCAGGCCAAAATCGGTCTTTTTCGTCACTGCATCGGCGAACTTGACATCATCCTGCGCCACCTGGAACGGGAAAAATCCTGGGAGGGGAGGATCATGGAAATCATCTTGGGCTCCGAAACGCCGGTGGAAATCGAAGCCAATTTTGCGGCCTTGGGGGAAGCGTTTTTGGCTCGACGCAAGCGGTTGGCGGACACCATCGTCCTGAATCCCGGCTAGCGGTCAGGGGACAAATCCTTAGCGCACCGTTTAAGTTTGGCTTTGGACCGGTGACAGTGACCGGGGAGGTAAACATTCGGTGAACCCGCCGGGAAAACTAACTTCGTTGATAGCCTAAGCCAACTTACCATTTTTAACGATATTTACGGTCAAG
>JAJZBP010000230.1 GCA_021798855.1 Bacillota bacterium | reverse complement strand
CGCGGGCAAAACGCGGGGCAGGTTGCCGGGGATGCCTCCCCCGGTGATGTGGCTCATGCCCCTGACCGCGCCGGCCGTTTCCGCACGCCGCAACAAGTCCAGCACCGCCCGGACGTATATTCGCGTCGGCTGCAAAAGTTCCTCTCCGAGCGTCCGGCCAAGTTCCGGCAGTGAAACGTCAAGGTCCAAACCGCCCTCGTCCAGGAGGACCTTCCGCGCCAGGCTGTAGCCGTTGGAGTGGAGTCCGGAGGAGGCCAGACCGATCAAGCCGTCTCCGGGCGTGATCCCCCGACCGTCCAGGACGGCCCCCTCCAGCGCCGACCCCACGGCGAAACCGGCCAGGTCATACTCCCCCTCCGGGTAGAAGCCGGGCATCTCCGCCGTCTCCCCGCCCAGGAGGGCACAGCCCGCCCGGGCGCACCCTTCGGCCACCCCGGCGACGATTTCCGCCACCCGCTCGGGTTCCAGTTTGCCCACGGCCAGGTAATCCAAGAAAAAGAGCGGTTCGGCCCCCAGGGTCAAGATGTCGTTCACGTTCATGGCCACGCAGTCGATGCCCACCGTGGAGTGGACGCCGGTGAGGAAAGCCAGGCGCAGCTTGGTTCCCACCCCGTCGGCCCCCGCCACCAAAACTCGACCCTCGGGCAGGCGAAAGAGGCCGCCGAAACCGCCGATCCCCCCGATGACCTCCGGGCGCCGCGTCCGCTTGGCCAGGGGCGCGATCAGATCCACCGCCCGTTCTCCGGCGGCCACGTCCACCCCGGCTTTTTTATAGGTCCAGTTTGGCATTAAAATCTCCGTTTGAAAAGTATTTTTTCACCGTTTCGTCCAAAAAACACAAAAACCCGCTCAGGTCACCGCGGATCTGTTTCGCGGTCACCCGCACATCCGCCACCAGATCTTTCATCTTGTCCCAACGGAGCGGTTCCGCGTAAACCCGTTTGACCAGGTGACGAAAACTCCTGTACCTGTCCAATTTCTTGACGGTTTACGCGCTTAACACCGACGGCCGCAGGGGGGTGGATATCATGGCCAATTGGATTAGTCCCGGACATGGATGACAAACCCGAACCGTCTCCGGCCATGGAACCGACCAGCCACAGATCGATGGAAGGCCAGCGGGAACGCAGAACATTCGCCACTTTTCCGGCCGTTTCCCGGCCTTTCAGACGTCTTTCGGCCAAGGTCGCCGCGGATTCCACCTCTTCCCGCCGGGCAAGCCGCACCACCCGGTCGATCTTGGTTTCAAGCCTCTCGTTGTCCACGCCGCTCCCTCCACCGCCGCTGCCTGCCTTTTCGTCTTGAAGCCTGTCCGTTATGGCCTGGAAGCCGCCGGCGGCGGCGGAGGCGAATCCTTCCCCTTGTAATAAGGTTTACCGTTTCAGCCTGAAAGCACCACATCGTCACGATGGGCAGCGAACTCCTCATTCCGGACCTGGGTGCCTCGCCTATACCGGGCAAGACGGTTATCCCAGGGGATCTCCACTCCGAAGGCCGTTCCGACAAAATCCGCCCCCCTCATGGCCTCGGTCATGGCTGTTCGATCCTCCGTGCCAAAGATCCGAACCGGATTCCCGACGGCAACCATGTTGGGTGGCACCAGGAACTCACCCGGCAACACCGTATTGGCATGGACCAAAGCGCCAACCGCCGCTACGGCTCCAGCCCCAACCGTGGCCCCGTGCAAAACGGTGACCCCGGTGGCAATGTAGGCGCAGGTCTCCACCGCGCACCCGAGCAAGGTAACATGGGGTCCAATGAAGGCATCGGCGCCCACAAATACCGGATGATCATGATCGCCCGCCGCCGTGGCCCGCAACACGGCATTTTCGCAGACCACCGCTCCCTCGCCCACCTCCACCCGGGAACCTTCTGCATCCAACACTGCCCCGTACATGATCCTGACCCCGGCTCCCACCCGCACATCCCCCACCAAAGTGGCGTTGGGTGCCACGTAGGCTGTGGTGTCCACAACAGGCTGCTTCCCACGGTGCTCGATCAGCACTATTTTCCCTCCCCGCTATTATCCCATATTTCGGCAAGCCTTTTTCATTCCAACGCGAACTTACCCGCGCCGACGGGCACCGGCACCGGGTAGGAACCGGTGAAGCAGGCCAGGCAATGGCCGTTGCCACGGTCGATGGCCTTCAGCAGTCCGGGCACCGAAAGATAGCCCAGGGAGTCGGCCTCCACCACTTCCCGGATCTCCTCCACCTTCTTGCGGGCGGCGATCAGTTCCGTGCTGGTCGAGGTGTCGATCCCGTAGAAACAAGGGAAAGTGTAGGGCGGCGAGGCAATGCGCAGGTGGACCTCGGTGGCTCCGGCCTCGCGTAAAAGACGGACGATGCGCCGGGAGGTGGTTCCGCGGACGATGGAGTCGTCCAGGAGGACCACCCGCTTACCCTCCACCACCTTGCGGTTGGCGTTCAGCTTGAGCCTCACCCCCAGGGTCCGCTGGACGGCGTCCGGTTGGATGAAAGTCCGCCCGATGTAGCGGTTCTTGACCAGAGCCGGCTCATAGGGGATGCCGGAGGCTTCGGCGTAACCGGCGGCGGCGGAGAGGCTGGAGTCGGGCACCCCGCAGACCACGTCGGCCTCCACGGGGTGCTCCGCCGCCAGGATCCGCCCCAACCGCTTGCGCACCAGGTGAACGTTGGCCCCCTCCAGGTCGGAGTCGGGGCGGGCAAAATAAATGTACTCGAAAATGCAAAGACCCGTACTCCGGCCCCGCGCCGTCTTCGGCGACACCGGCAAACGGATGGAACGGAAACCGCCCCCCTCGGATTCGGCCACGATGATTTCTCCCGGCTCCACTTCCCGCACGAACTCGGCCTCGACCGCGTCCAGGGCGCAGGTTTCCGAGGCCAACACGACGGCCTCGCCCAACCTGCCCATGACCAGGGGCCGGATTCCCTGCGGGTCTCTGGCCCCGATCAGCAGCCGCGGGGTGAGCAGCAGGTAGCCATAGGCCCCCTCGACCCGCTGCAGGCTTTCTTCCAAGGCCTCCAGAAAATCCTTTTGCCGCGACCGGGCCACCAGGTGGCCCAACACTTCCGTATCCGAAGTGGTTTGGAAGATGGAACCCTCCTCTTCCAACTGCCGCCGCAATTTGCCGGCGTTGACCAGGTTGCCGTTATGGGCCATCGCCAACGGTCCCCGGTGACAAAGGATGGTCAGGGGCTGCGCGTTGACCAAACGGTTGGAGCCGGTGGTGGAGTAACGCACGTGGCCGATCCCGGAGGAGCCGCGCAGTTTCCCCAGGTTATCCTCCCGGAAGACTTCCGACACGAGACCGATCCCCTTGTGTCCCACCAGGTCAGGCCCGTCGCCGACCACGATCCCCGCGCTCTCCTGCCCCCGGTGCTGCAGGGCGTAGAGCCCGTAATAGATCATGCGCGCCGCCTCGGGATGGTTGGAGATCCCGAAGACGCCGCACTCCTCCCGTGGTCCGCTCACCCGCCCATCACCCTTTCCAACCCATCGGCCCACACCGCGCGCAGGGTTTCCACCTTCTCACGCACGACGGTCCGTTTCTTGACACTG
>JAJZBP010000229.1 GCA_021798855.1 Bacillota bacterium | reverse complement strand
ATCTCAACGCCCTGGAGGGGGAAATGGTTTACCCGGCGGTTGGGTTGGTCGTTTCCGGGGGACATACGGACCTTTTTTTTCTGGAAGCGGACGCCCCGCCCCGGATCCTGGGGCGCACCAGGGACGACGCGGCCGGGGAAGTGTTGGACAAGGTGGCCAGGGAACTGAAGCTGGGTTATCCGGGGGGAGCGCCTTTGGAACGCCTGGCCAGCCGCGGTCGCCCGGAAGCTTTCGCCCTGCCGCGGGCCAGGCTGGCGGAGGGGAGTCTGGATTTTTCCTTCAGCGGCCTCAAGACAGCGGCCATGTTGCGCCTGCGGGGACTGGCGGAGGCCGATTATCCCGACCTGGCGGCCGGTTTGCAGCAGGCGCTGGTGGACGTCATCGTCGAAAAGACCCTGGCCGCCGCCGGGGCGACCGGGGTGAACCAGGTCTACCTGGGCGGTGGAGTGGCGGCCAACGGGGTGTTGCGCCGGCGCTTGGCCGAGATGGGAAAAGAGGCCGGGCTGACGGTGCGAATGCCCCCGCCGGCCCTTTGCACCGACAACGCGGCGATGGTGGCGGCGGCCGGTTACCGCGCCTGGAGGGGCGGCCGGCTGGACGATTATGCTTTGAACGCCGATCCGGAATTGGTGGCGGGCAACGCCGCGGACCGCGGCGAATCTCCACGCTGAAAGGGGCTGGACGCTTGCCGAGAGTGGTATTCGATCCAGAACGCTGCAAGGGGTGCGGGCTGTGCCTGGCTTTCTGCCCGACCCGGGCCGTCGGTATGGACGAGGGGCTGAACCGGATGGGTTATCACCCCGCTGTGCTGCTGGACGAGGCGGCCTGCACCAGTTGCGCCGCCTGCGCCTGGGTGTGCCCGGACCTGGCCGTCGAGGTTTACGTTCCGGTGAAGGCGGGGGAAAGGAGGGCCGGGGTTGGCTGAAAGGATTTTGCTCAAGGGCAACGAGGCCCTGGGGGAAGCGGCCATCCTGGCCGGTTGTCGTTTTTTCGCCGGTTACCCGATCACGCCCCAAAACGAAATCCCCGCCTACATGGCCAGGCGGATGCCCCGGGTGGGAGGGGTGTTCATCCAAGCGGAATCGGAGTTGGCGGCGATCAACATGGTTTACGGGGCGGCCGGCGCCGGGGCCAGGGCGATGACCTCCTCCTCCAGTCCCGGGATCAGCCTGAAGCAGGAGGGGATTTCCTACCTGGCGGGGGCGGAATTGCCCAGCGTCGTCGTGAACATCGTGCGGGGGGGGCCGGGCCTCGGCGGCATTCAGCCGGCCCAGTCCGATTATTTTCAGGCCACCCGGGGTGGGGGGCACGGTGACTACCGGACGCCGGTGTTTGCTCCCAACTCGGTGCAGGAAATGGTGGACTTGACCATGGAGGCCTTCGAGGTCGCCGACGCTTACCGCAACCCGGTCCTGGTGCTGGGTGACGGGATCCTGGGTCAAATGATGGAGCCGGTGGCTTTGCCGCCGGCGCGGGAGGCGCCCCTGCCGCCCAAGCCCTGGGCGACGACCGGAGCCAAGGGACCGGGACGGCGGATCATCAACTCCCTCTATCTGGATCCGGTGGTTTTGGAACAAAGGAACCTGTGGTTGGCCGAGAAGTATGCCCGGATGCGGGGCTTGGCCAGGGCCGAGACGGTGGGCATGGAGGACGCCGAGATCTGTCTGGTGGCTTACGGCGCCACGTCTCGGATCGTCAAGGGGGCAATGCAAATGGCCCGGCGGGAGGGCATTCGGGCAGGCCTGATCCGGCCGGTGACCCTCTGGCCCTATCCGACGGTTTCCATCCGGGAGGCCGCCGGGCGGGTGGAGGCTTTTTTGGTGGTCGAACTGAGTCTGGGCCAGATGGTCGAGGACGTTCGTCTGGCCGTGGATGGTAAAGCGCCGGTCCATTTTTACGGGCGCACCGGCGGTATGGTGCCATCCCCACGCGAGGTGCTGGAGAAATTGCGGGAGGTGGCGGCGGGAATGGGAAAGCGGCGGGTGGTGGCCGCGGGAGCCGGAGCCTAATCGGGGGGGAAGGGAGGACGGTTGCCCATGCGTCAAATTTTCGCCGGCACGGACGGCTTGACACAGTCTACCACCATTTATTGCCCCGGCTGCACCCACGGGATCACCCACCGCTTGGTGGGCGAGGTTCTGGAAGAACTGGGGGTCACCGGCCGGACGGTCGGGGTGGCTTCGGTCGGGTGCTCGGTGCTGGCTTACGAGTATTTCAACTGCGACATGCAGGAGGCGGCCCACGGGCGGGCGCCGGCGGTGGCGACGGGGATCAGGCGGGTCCTGCCCGAGGCGGTGGTGTTCACCTACCAGGGGGACGGGGATTTGGCCTCCATCGGCATGGGGGAGACCATCCACGCCGCGGCGCGGGGCGAGCGGATCACGGTGATCTTCATCAACAACGCCAACTACGGGATGACGGGGGGCCAGTTGGCGCCGACGACCCTCCTGGGGCAGGTGACGACCACCACGCCGGGCGGGCGGAGCGCCGCCACCGCCGGCTACCCGATCCGGGTTTGCGAACTGTTGGCCACTCTGGACGGTCCGGCGTACGTGGCCAGGACGTCCACCCATAACGTGGCCGAACTGCACCGCACGAAAAAGGCCATCCGGGCGGCTTTCCAGGCCCAGTTGGAGGGGGCGGGGTTTTCCATGGTGGAGATCCTTTCCACCTGCCCGACCAATTGGGGGATGGACCCGGTGCGGGCTATGGAATTTGTGGCCAAGGAGATGACCGCCACCTATCCGTTGGGTGAATTCGTCAACTGGCGGCGGGGCAACTGAGGGGGTTTGTGCGCCGATGACCCACGAGGTGATCATGGCCGGCCACGGCGGCCAAGGGGTTTTGTACATGGGGACGCTGCTGGCCCGGGCCGGGATGCTGGAGGGCAAGGAAGTCTCCTGGTTGCCCTCCTACGGTGCCGAACAACGCGGCGGCACGGCCAACTGCGCCGTGGTGATTGGGGACGAGGCGGTGGTTTCCCCCGTGGTCTATGAGGCGACGGGCGCCGTCGTCATGAACGGTCCGTCCCTGGAAAAGTTCGCCCCCCACGTTCGGCCGGGGGGTGTCCTGGTGGTGAACACGTCCCTGGCCCCGGAAAGGGTGGAGCGGGGGGACCTGCGGGTCGTCGCCCTGCCGGCCAACCGCTTGGCCGAAGAGACGGGGGACGGGCGGAGCGCCAACATGGTTGCGCTGGGGGCGTTTGCGGCCGCCACCGGCATCGTCCGAATGGATAACCTGCTGGAGGCCCTGCGTCAAGCCACGCCCGCCCGCCGCCGGCACCTTTTGGCCGGCAACGAGCGGGCGTTGCGGCGGGGAGAGGAATGGATGGGGAAAGACTGACGGTCGGGGCGGTGGCGTAGCGACGCGGTGTGGCGACGGTGCAACGGTCTCCCGCCGGCATATCGGGTGGGGGACGATGTGGAAGGGAGGGCGGAGCGATGGCGCTCCTGGTGGCCAATTGCACCGCCTGCGGGATATGCGCTCCCCTGTGCCCCAACGGAGCCATCGCCGTCGGTGAGACTTACCGTATTCGGGCGGAAAAATGCACCGAAT
>JAJZBP010000228.1 GCA_021798855.1 Bacillota bacterium | reverse complement strand
CCGATCTTTTGCTGGTCCAGTTGGCCCAGGATCTGCCGGCGGGTCGCAACCTTGGCCTGATAGGCGAACTCCTGGGTTTGAGCCTGCTGTTGCAAGGCGACCAGTTGCGCCCTTTGGCTCTGAAGCTGTTGGGCCTGCCCGGCGAGTTGTTCCTTTTCGGCCTGCACCTGGTGCAGGAGACTCACCTGCGCCGAAACGATGACCGTCAAATCGTCCAACCGGGTGAGAAAGTCGCTGAAGGAGTTGGAACCCAGGATCACGTCGAGGTAAGAAACGGTGCCGTGCTCGTAGATGAGGCGCAGGTCTTGGGCGATCAGCGTTTTTTTCCGGCGCAGTTTGTTTTGCGTGGCGACCAAATGGGCCAGGGTGGTGAACAATTGGGATTCGACGCCGCCGACGGCGGCGCGTATTTGCGCGAGTCGGTTTTGGGTTGCGTAGAGGGAAGAGTCGATGGCGGACAATTTTACCTCCGCCGTCAGGGCCGCGGCGGCAGTGGAGTTGTAGGAGGTTTTTTCTTGGGCCAACTGACTTCGGACCTGTTGGTCTTTGGATTGGAGTTGCCCCAAACTGGCTGCTCGAACCGGGGCAAAGAAGCCCGTGCAGGACAAAAGAACTCCGGCCGCCAGTGCCAACGCGGTTGTGGTCATCCCCGGACGGAATCCTTCGCGTAGTTTGAACATGAAGCGCGTACCTCCCGCCGAAAAACCGGCCAATGGTGACAAATTCGCCTTTAAGTCATTTCTTCCTGCCGGGTGAGCGATCTGCGTGCTGTCTTTGATGAGGATGTATTCTTGGGGAAAAATGTGGAAACAATCATCGGGGATTGCACAAACAAATGATTCCACCACCGACGCCAGGGACGCAAGTTCGTGGTCGGGGGATGGGCGGAGGAAAGAGAGGGCATGGTGAGGTTTTCTTTTCGCTGTGGGCAGATGGTGCCCCTCGGCCTCGTTGCGTTGGCGATGGCTTCGATCCTGTGGCTTTCCGAAATTGTGCCTGGGCCGTTTTGGCGGGCCTGGGCGGCCACGGGAGCTCTACCCAACCGTTTTTATTACACTTCCTGGGGTGTTTGGAACCATCATTTCTCCTCGGTGGGCGCCCTGGAAAAAGAAGCGAATTCGGCTGCGCTGGCTTTGGGCCGGACGCCCGGCGCCACACCGGACGTCACCGTCGGCGGCCTGTTTCGCCAGGTCCGCCTGGTCCCGGCCGGTCCTCCAACGGGATCGGGAGACGGCGTCACGGTTGTTGCCCAAACGCTGAACCAGCGGCTCGGGCTGGGGGAAAAGCCGGTCACCTACCTGGTTATCGACGTCAAAAGCGCCAGTCTCAGTGGGATCAAAAAGGAGATCCGTCGAATTCAGACCGCGTACCGGCGCTTTCGGATCCGGCCATGGGATGATGTGTCGGCCACCGGAACCATTCGGGGTAAGCTGACGCCGGCGCGCTACCGGACCCTGCGCCGGCGGGTGTTGGCTGTGTTGGCCGCCAGGCCGTTGGAAAGCGTGGGTGGAAACATTTCGGCCTTGAGTCCGGTGCTTCAATCGTCCATCACGGTGGCCGGTAAGGCGATCAACCTGCAAATGGCGGTGACTTTTGATCCACGCCGGGATCTGACCAGGGTATCCCTGGGGACTCCCGTGCTTGCAACCTATTGATGCCCGGTAAAGGAGAGCCGATGGAAGGAATGGAGGGAAGAAAGCCAAGGCTCATCGTTAAAGCGGGGCGTCCCCTGTGCGGATTCCTCCAAATTGAAGCGGCGAAAAACGCCATTTTGCCCCTGATGGCCGCCGCCCTGTTGGCGGACGGGAAGCTCAAGCTGCGGAGAGTGCCGCCACTACAGGACGTGTTGACCATGGGCCGTGTGCTGACTTCCCTGGGGGCGGGTTTTGGTTTGACGGACCAGGCGGCCGAGTTGGAAGCCGGCAACCTGATGGGTGAGGAGCCCCCCTATGAATTGGTGCGGGCGATGCGCGCCTCTTTTTTGGTCATGGCCCCTTTGGTGACCAGACTTGGCAGGGCCGTCCTGGCGCTGCCCGGCGGATGTGCCATCGGGAACCGTCCCGTGGCCCTGCACCTGAAAGGTATGGAGGCTCTGGGAGCCAAAGTGACCTGGGGTAATGGCAAGGTCAGTGTGGAAGCATCAAAACTCATGGGCAACCGGATTTACCTCGACTACCCCAGTGTCGGAGCCACCGAAACCCTGTTGCTGGCGGCATGTACGGCCCGGGGAGAAACCTGGTTGGATAACGCCGCCGAAGAGCCCGAAGTGGTGGATCTGGCCAACTGTCTAAACCTGATGGGTGCCCACATCCAGGGGGCGGGTACGAAGATGATCAGGATTGAAGGCGTCCGGTGGTTGCAGGGAACCACTCACACCCCCATTCCCGACCGGATCGAAGCCGGAACCTATCTGATTGCCGCCTGCCTGACCGGGGGGGAAGTCACCCTGGAGAACGTGATTCCCGAACACCTCCACGCGCTATCGGCCAAGTTGCAGCAAGCGGGAGCACAGGTGGAAAGCAGCGAGGGCCGGATTCGGGTGCGGGCATCCAGGCCTCTGAACGGGCTGGAGGTGGTCACCATGCCCTATCCCGGCTTTCCCACCGACCTGCAGGCTCCCCTCTTCGCCCTGCTGGCGCTCGCTCGGGGAACCAGTGTCGTCAGTGAAACCGTTTTCGAAAACCGTTACCTGCACGTCGGGGAATTGCGGCGGATGGGCGCGCAGATCCGGGTGGAAGGGCGGGCGGCGACCATCTGCGGGGTGGAATCCCTGTCGGGTGCGCCGGTCAGGGCTCCCGATTTACGGGCCGCAGCCGCTTTGGTCCTGGCCGGCCTGCGGGCGGAGGGGGAAACGGAGGTCACCGGACTGGAACACCTGGAGCGTGGCTATTACCGTTTGGAGGAAAAGTTGGTCCGGTTGGGGGCGGACATCCGCCGGGAGGAATAAGTCGGGCCGAACCGACATAGGCTGGACGGAAAATATTTCCCCAAGTGGGGGGAGATTCCTCCGGGGTACCGAAGGGAGGCAAAGTCTATTTTCCGGGGTTACGTTTCCTCTTGGCGCCGTCGCCGCCGTTGGTTGCCGGCCCTTTTGGCTGTGGGACTGATGCTTTCCGCCCTTTGGTTCCATTTTGCGGCGCGTCCGGCCCGTTCGCTGGTTCTCACCGGAATGCCCCCGATCCGGGTCTACCTTCCGGCATCCGGGCAAGTGCGGACCATGGGTTTGGAAACCTACGTGGAAGGCGTGGTGGCGGCGGAGATGCCCGCCGGTTTCCAGCGGCCGGCTTTGGAAGCCCAGGCGGTGGCCGCTCGGACCTTCGCGGTAAAGCGGATGCGCGTTTTCGCGGGGAGCGGCTGCTCCCTCAATCCCAAAGCGGATGTCTGCGCCGACCCCGGCACGGACCAGGCCTGGGTTTCCCGGACGGAATTGCGGCGGCGTTGGGGGGCGGCATTCGCCGCCAACTGGGACAGGGTGACCAGCGCAGTTCGGAATACCGGATCTTTAATCCTAACCTACGAAGGCGTTCCCATCATAGCGGCCTATGGGGCCGGGGGCGGAGCCGCCACCCTGA
>JAJZBP010000227.1 GCA_021798855.1 Bacillota bacterium | reverse complement strand
TCTGGAGAAGGTCTTGCGCTGGTCCAAGGCAACAGCTTGTTTTCTGCACCGCATTGCGGTGGGATGGGTATACATGGTAAGCTCACCTTATGGGTTGGTTTTTGCTAATCCCCATCTTAGGCGGTTTACCATGTTTCGTCTATCCCATCACCTCCCAATCTGTTACCCCGTGTCCACCTTACCACAAATTAGCTATCCAGAGGCTTTATTGTCAACCATCGGAAAGCGCCTTCTATTTTATGGGCGGTCCCGCCAACCAGTCGTAAGGACTCTCCGGCGCGTCGTGGGGCAGCCGCCCCTCTTCCACCGGATCGTAGGTCCGCGAGGTCACGTAGAACAAGACCGCCGGGCCGTTTCCGGCGACCTTACAGCCGTGGGCCACTCCCGGCGGGATCTTGAGCACCTGTCCTCCGTCGTCCTCACCCAGGAACAACTCCCGCACGGCGCCGCGCGTCGGCGACCCCTCCCGCCGGTCCCAGAGAGCCACCTGCAGCCGGCCCGCCGGGCAGTACCACCAGTCCACCTGGGTCGGGTGGACGTGCCAAGCCTTGATCACCCCGGGGTACATAAGGGAATGGGCCAACTGCCCGAACCCCTCGGTGAAGAACTCGTCGTCGGCCCGGATTATTTCCCGGAAATAACCGCGGGAATCCAAATGGGTGACCAATTTTTTTAAAACGACACCCTCAATTATAGCATGGGAGCCACCCCCGGTGGCGAATTGGGCGTCGGAGGGTTCGGCGACGGTCCTCGGCGCCACAGGTGGCGCCTGCGCCACGCTTGAGGTCTGTTCCTTGCCCTCGCTCCAGGCGACGGGCGCATGTACGGAGCCGAACCCCTCAATATTTGGCACCTGCCCGCACCCCTTCCAGACATTCGCGCAGAGCTTCCCGCCAGTCCCGCAGCGGCGCTCGGCCCACCAAAGAGGTCCGCCGCGGCCGCCGGGCTGGCCGCGGCGGCAGGTCGGCCGTGACCGCCGGCCGGATCCGCTCCGGGTCGCGCCCGGAGAATTCGGCAACGGCCCGGGCCAAGGCGAAACGGGAACACTCTCCCCCTCCCGCCACGTGCCACGTCCCCCGCGCGCCCTCCTCCACCAGCGACCGGATGGCCCGGGCCAAGTCCGGCACGAAGGTGGGCGAACCCACCTGGTCTTCCACCATGCGGATCTCTTCCCCCGCGTCCAACAGGGTGAGGACCGTCCGCACGAAGTCCTTCTGCCCCCGCCCGGAATAGAGCCAGGCCGTGCGCACGACAAGAAAATCGGGCGCCGTTTCCCGCACGGCTTCCTCGCCGGCCAGCTTCGACCGCCCGTAAACGTTGACGGGGTTCACCGGATCCCCCACGGCGTAAGGGCCACCCTTTTCCCCGTCGAAAACGTGGTCGGTGCCGACGTGAACCAAAAGTGCCCCGACCTCCCGCGCCGCTTGCGCCAAGTTACGCGGCCCCAGGGCGTTGACCCGAAAGGCCGCCTCCGGGTCGTTCTCGCACGCGTCCACGTCGGTCATGGCCGCGGCGTTCAGGATAACCTCCGGCTGCATCCGCTCCACCGCTTGCCGCACCGCCTCCGGGTCGGTCACGTCCAGTTCACCGTGTCCCAAAGCCGCAACCTTATATCCACCAACCACCAAAGCCCGGCGCAATTCCTGCCCCAGTTGACCGCTCGATCCGGCGATCAGGACTTTCATCTTCTTTTCAGCCACGTTTTGCCAATCCCTCGCCTTCCATGGCCGGGCCCCCGCGCTCAGGACACGCACGAGGGATACATCCGCGCGTAGTACTCCCGGTACACGCCGGACTTGATCCGCCGCCACCAGCCCTCGTTCTCCCGATACCAAGCCACCGTTCCCGCCAGCGCCTCTCCGAAGGAAAACTGCGGGCGCCAGCCCAGTTCGGCCAAGGCTTTCGCGGAGTCAAGCGCGTAACGCCGGTCATGGCCCAGGCGGTCTGGGACGTGGACGATCAGCGGCGCAGTCGCCCCCAACAACCGCAGAACCTCCCCGGCCACCTCCAGGTTGGTCCGCTCCTCCCCGCCGCCCAGGTTGTAGACCTGGCCCGGACGGCCCCGCTCCAGGGCGGCCAGGATGCCCCGGCAGTTGTCGGTCACGTGGAGCCACTCCCGGACGTTCAAGCCGTCGCCGTAGATGGGCAACGGGCTGCCCTCCAAGGCGTTGGTGACCAAGAGCGGAATCAGCTTTTCCGGGAACTGGCGCGGCCCGTAATTGTTGGAGGAGCGGGTGACCAGCGCCGGCACACCGAAAGTGTGGTGGTAACTGAGGCACAGGTGATCCGCCGCCGCCTTGCTGGCCGCATAGGGACTGCGGGGGGCAAGGGGCGTCTCCTCGCTGCAGCGCCCCTCGGCTCCCAGCGACCCGTACACCTCGTCGGTGGAAACCTGGAGGAAGCGGCCCACGCCAAACTTCCGCGCCGCGTCCAGGAGCACCCCCGTCCCGACCACGTTGGTCCGCAAGAAGAGCCCCGGCTTGACGATGCTGCGGTCCACGTGGGACTCGGCGGCAAAGTTGACCACCGCGTCGGCGGGGAACAGACTTTGGACGAGGTCCGCGTCGGCGATGTCGCCCCGAACGAGGGTGTGTTTGGGGCTGGCGGCGGTTGCCGCCGCCAGACTTTCCGGATCGGCGGCATAGGTCAACAGATCCAGGTTGACGATCTCCCAGTCGGGCCGTTCCCTCCACAGGTGGCGCACGAAACTGGAGCCGATGAAGCCGGCTCCCCCCGTAACGATCAGGCGCACCGCTTTCACCTTCCCTTTGCCGCGGCGTCCGAAGCGCGCCCGGCGCCGCCGCTTCAGCCTATGCGGGTTTACGGAAGATGGTGCCGGGCGGCCCTTTGACCGGATTGGCTCCGGCAGGGCTGCGCGGAATGATTTGGTAGAGTAGGATGCCCCTTTCGGGGCCGTCCCCTCATCGGACCGTATGTGTGGTTTTCCCACGTACGGCTCTCCGACAGCAATTGCCCCTTATGGGTGAAACCCTTTGCTCTGGCCTTGCTTCGTAATTGCAATCAGGTTTGCAAGGCCAAGCACGGCAAGATATTCATTGGTCAGCCACGAATCAACCTTTTTCCCATGCGCCGCCCGTTTAACCTGGAATGCCCGTAGTCGCGTCCGGACCAACGGGTCCAGGCAACCGTCCGCTGCCCTCGCACGATTGTATCGTCAACCTTATCGCCAATACCACGACGCGGACCGGACTGAAGGTACGCTGCCAGCTCGATACGGCTTCCTACCCGGTCGGCGTCGTCGTTCCAGACGAAGACCTCAAGCGGGTCCAGATCGAACGCGACGCTTTCCATGGCGAATGGAACTATCGCATCTGCCCTCATCTTGCCGAGGGAGGAGCCGACCTCCACTGACATATTATGCATACCACTTGTTTTAAACAGTATCTCCAATGCTTTGGCCTCATCGGTTTCTGTTATCCTGTAGACTGGAATATCGTTGTCCCGCAACCATTCCCTGGCTGTTACAGCCGCCACATAATGGCCAACGTTTGACAGGATAATTTGGCCGCAGATTGACGGTGGAACTGGCCGGGGAAAAGGGGTGGGGCAACCTGAAA
>JAJZBP010000226.1:767-3624 GCA_021798855.1 Bacillota bacterium | reverse complement strand
GAAAAACTTTCCCCACCACTTGGCCCAAAAAAGTCTCCCCCACCACATCCCACGCCGCCAAAAACCGAGCACCTTTCCCGCTCCTTTTCTTCCGGTCATCTTCCAGTCGTCACCTGAGCGTTTTCAGGCAACTCCCCGTCGCAGACAATCAACCAGGGCCGACGGCACCAGAGCCCGGTAATCACCCGTGGTGGAAAGCCTCTGCTCGGCCAGGGCCACCACCACCTCACTGGTCCCTTCTCCGCCCAGGAAAACAGCGTCCGGCTTGAAACCCAGCATAATCCCTTGCCTTTGCCCCACCGCCTGAAAAGGCACCAAACGCAACCGTCCGACCCAAGGAGATTGGACCGTTCCAGGATCAATACCCTCCAAACCGGCCACATTCAGCCATTGTTGCACCTCACCCGGCAGGAGATCGCCCAAAGCCCCCTTTTCCACCACCACCACCGGATGCCCCTTGAACGGATCCCGCAATTGGTTTCCCGTATCGACCAGAGCCTGGAGCGTCGCCACCCGGCCGGCAAATCTGATCTCCATTTCGACGCGGTGCCCTTCCCGTCGACCCTTGACACGCAGGAAACGGCTCGTCGCGCGGACCAAGACGTAACCAAGACCCGTGCCAACCAAAGGAATCCAGGCTGGAACCGGTCCGGCGAAAGCTTGGCTTCGCCCAAGGAGGTAATAGAGCCCGAAATCGATTCCGCCCAACCCGAAGGACAATGCGTAAAAAAGCACCAGCAAGCGGCCCAGACCAAGCCAGGGAAAGGGGACGAAAGTGAAGACAAGCACCAGCAAAGACGCGACCAATTTTGCCGCCGGGTTCCACCAAACACCCCCTTCCACCACGGCAAGGGTTCCATACAACGCCCCCAAAACCGCGCCCAAGAGAAGCCGCCCGGCGGAAATCCGCCTCCCGCTCAAGGTGGCCACGGCCCAAAGCAACAAACCGTCTTCCACCAGGTTGGCCAGAAAAAGCAGATCACCATAAACAACCATTGCTGACATGACCCCTTGGATTGCGCCGCCCCGGTCCAAAACACCGGACATATCCCGTTTTCTCCGCCCCCAGATTATATTTTTCCGCAGGACAAATATACCAGGGGTTCCGCGCGGCCAGCGTTATAGGTTCAATCTACCATAAAATCCATAAAAAATCAATTTATCCACCCAAAAACCATCCAACTTCTAACCGCTGTTACTCTTGCGGCCGGCCGTTACGACATCGACGCCGCAGCACACATTTGGCGCAAATTCCCGGCAAAGCCCTCCGCCCCTTTGCCGCCTCTCCCATCCTCTCCAAGCCCAGCTTCAGTTCGCCCACCAGAGAATCGGTATAAGCAACCGCGAAATCGCGCCGCTGCACGCCGGAAGGTTTAACCCGACAATATCTTAAAATGCCCGCCACTTCCAAACCCGCCGGTTGGGATGGCGATGCCAACGATCCCGGCTGCATCGGCCATCCACGCTGCCCCCATCCTCGCTCCGTGCCGCGCCCGCCCAAAAGAGCGCCGACATTTTCACCAACCAGCCAAACGTAGGCCTTCACCTGCAACAGATCCGAAGCAAAGGGCACCTCCGGCAGGGGTGCCGCACGGAATTTTTCCTCCAATACCGCGAGGCCGGCCTTGCGCTGAAGGATCAGGTCCGGTTTTCCGTAGAGCGGCAGACTGCGGCCAAAAAGCACGCCGGCTTGCGGTGAATCCTCGTAAAGCACCGGCGCCGCCTCCTTCCCTTCCCCATCCCAGCGGCCCGCATCCGGCCAAAGAACCGCCCGCGCCGGCTTCTTTCTCTCCCTGGACACCAGTCTCCACCAATTGGCCTTTTCACGCTGGGAGAATGCCAAACCATCCAAGAGAATCCGCAAGACCTGAGGACAGTGGAGGATGTTCCCCAATTCGGCTTGAAATGAACGCAGGCCGGTCTCCTCTTCTCGACGGATTTTCCACCGAAAGGGACAAACGACCGAATCGGCCAGTTCGGAAACGGCCACCGGGAACAGCAACCCCGGCGAAGTTCCATCCCGCCGACTCAGGCCAGTTTCCGCCGGCGGCACCCGCCGGGACAGCGGCCGTACGGTTATCACTTCGGGAAAACGGCGGTAACATTCGATCCGCAGGCGCAAATGCTGAATCACCCAGGACGCCTCTTTTTGGCTCAGGCCGGCCGCCTCTCCGAGCGACAGATGGGAAAGACATTCGCCGAGTTCCAACCCCGGAACGTCTCCCTTGAGACGATTGTAATCACCGACCAGCGCACCGATGTAGGCCAGTTGCCTGGGGCTGGCCGGCGGAACGGTTCCGCTCCTCCGGCGCCGCAGGAACAGCGGCCCCGCCACACCCGGCCGAGGCTTCCCCGCTCGCCTCCGGTTTCCGCCGGCGCCCGGCACCGGCCAATTTCCGCCCGACGATTTGCTCCCACACCTCACCTGAACTCCTCCAAACCAAATAAAAAAAGAGGCTCACGCCCCGATTATACCATTTATTGCCATCAAATGCTACACATGGATCACAAAACACCTTCTCCCACTTTCAGCCGTTTCCATTCTCGCAAACGCCTTTCGGCCGCCGCCAACAGAGCTTCGGGCTCGTTCCCGTCCGTTGCCGATGAGGCGATCCCCCAGCGAAAGTTCTGAGGAATTTTCTTCACCACCAGGTGGTCACGGATCCTCCCGACTATTGCTTCCGCCTCTTCGTCGCCCGTCCCAGGCAACATGAAAACGAACCGTCCGTCGTCCCAACAGGTGGCGGCGTCGGCTCGGCGCAAACAATCCCGCAACGTCCCGCCGACGGCAGCCAGGATCCGTTCCCGTCCGGCCCATTCCTTCCCCAAACTGGTCAACCCGAGACCATCCACCCGC
>JAJZBP010000226.1:0-757 GCA_021798855.1 Bacillota bacterium | reverse complement strand
GGCCAAAGCCTCCAGCAAGCGCCGCCGGAAAATCCGTGGCCGATACAACCCGGTCACCTCGTCGTAAGTCAGCGCCGTCGTTTCCCGTTCCTGCATCTGCCGCAACAAGAGCAGGGACGTCAGCCGCGTTGCAACTTTCCGCCGCAGGAATTCCCATTTGACCTTGTTCACTTCCGCCCCCTGGAGCCCCAACATTCCAACCGGTTTCCTCCCCCGCAGCAAAGGCATAAGCTCGACGTCGCCCGCACGCTCATCCCACTCGGGCGCCTTCCCCACCATCTCCTGCAAGGAGAAAGTGGCGGCTTTCACCAGGAGTTGCTCCCGTCCCTGTTTCCCCGGCCATCCCATTTCCGCCGCCGCCAACCACAACCGGCGACACTTCAAGAATCCCCCTACGGCCGCCAGTGCCCGCCCCAAGGCATCGCCGTTTTTTTCGTCTCCGGTCAGGGCTTCTTCCCGCAACAAATCCAGCGCCCCGCACAGTTTCTTGCCTGCCTGGTGCCACTCCTCGCAGCCGGCCGGGCGGAACAGGACCAAAGAACCCCTCCCAAGACCGGATGCCTTGCCGGCAACCCTCTCTCCGCCCGCCCGCTTCCCCTTCCCCTCTTCGGCACACAGTTCGCGTAAGATACCGGTGGCCTCTTTAAGCAGCCATCCCCATCCTTCGGAGCTATAAATATCCTCCGTCGCCTCTCCTCCGATCACCTCCAGAACGATATCTTCACCCAAGGGGAAAAATCGTCCTTCCGGCGAGCCG
>JAJZBP010000225.1 GCA_021798855.1 Bacillota bacterium | reverse complement strand
ATTGGGGATTGAAGCGCAAGAACGGCGCCGGATGGTCGTTGACCGTTACCCGTAGGCCCTCCGGAGTGTTTTCCACGCTCAGGTCCGCCACCACGTATGTCACGTCGCCCGTCTGAACGAACGGCCGAGCGGGCCTGGGCTCCAGGGAGCGGATGCGGGCCACGGCTTGCTGCACGTCGTCCAGCGGCACCTGCAGGCGGCGGGCCAACTCCCCCAAGCGTCCCGCGGCCACCTCTTCCAGGTGACCGTCCAGCAACACCTCCACCAGGGGGAAGTCCTCGGATCGGGAATGCCATTGGAGTTGCAGGCACTCGGCCAAGGAACGGGCGGCGATGCCGGCCGGCTCCAGGGATTGCACCGCCCGCAGCGCCGCGGCGGCGATGCTCGCCTCCACCTTCAACAATCTGCCGACCTCGGGCAGGGTGGTGCGCAGATAGCCGTCCTGGTCCAGGTTGCCGATCAGAAAGACGGCCACCCGGCGGACGGCGTCGGGCAGCCGGCAGGTGCCCAACTGCAGCCGCAGGTGTTCCTCCAGGGAGGGGGTGGCCACCAACTGGGGTTCGGGACGGTCCCTCCAATCGCTGGGGGAAGACGCGGAGGGGGAGGACCAGATTCCCGCCCTTGCCCGCAGGTATTCCGCCAAACGGGCGTCGTGGTCGCTGATCGCCTCCGTCAACTCCAGTAGGGGGTTTTCTTGCAACGCATTTTCCACCCACTGGGACACCTCCAGGCAGGGGAGTTCCAGCAAGGCGATGGCCTGGCGCAATTCGGGAGTCAGCAATAGTTTCTGGTGTTGTTCCGTCACCAGGGAGACGCGGTTTTCCACCTCGGGCCGACCTCCTCGAGCGTTTCACCGTTTGCTTAACTTATTTTGATGCAATATGCGTGCCAAACCGCGCCGCAGGTTTTCGCCGCGACACCGCCGGATTCCTGTTGGATAAAATTCCCGGGTGGAAACGCCTTGACAGTCCGACGAAAGGGCGGTATTTTATTCATAAGTAAATGCTTATTTACGGATGTATTCTGTATAGCATGGGAGCCCCCCATGGCGGCGAACTGGGCGTCAAAGGTTTTAGTACGGCCGCCGAGCGGTCGGTGGGGAGTGAAGCGGAGGGATCCTCTATAATCCTTCGCGAAGCGAGTGGAATCCCGGAGCTTCACTCCACGTTTGCCGACGGTCCTCGGCGCCACAGGTGGCGCCTGCGCCACGCTTGAGGTCTGTTCCTTGCCCTCGCGGGCGGCGACGGGCGAATGTACGGAGGCAAAACCTTCAACATCTATGGACTTGGAAGGAGTTTGGGGTAATGCTGGATTTGCTCAAAGACGGGAGCCGTTATCTGTTTTTTACCGGCAAGGGAGGTGTGGGGAAGACCAGCCTATCGGTGGCCACCGCCTTGGCCCTGGCCGACGGGGGCAAACGGGTTCTGCTGGTGAGCACCGATCCCGCCTCCAACCTGGACGAGATGCTGGAATGCCCGTTGGGGGATTCGCCGCGGGCGGTGCCCGGGGCCGGCGGGCTTTTCGCCTTGAACATCGATCCGTTGGCGGCCGCGGCAGCCTACCGCGAAAAAGTGGTCGGTCCCTACCGGGGTGTCCTGCCCGATTCGGCCGTTGCCGGCATGGAAGAGCAACTTTCCGGGGCCTGCACCGTGGAGATCGCCGCCTTCGACAAGTTTGCCGGCCTGCTGGCCGGTTTCGGTCCGGCGACCGGTTTCGACACCGTCGTCTTCGATACCGCTCCCACCGGTCACACTCTGCGCCTCCTGGCCCTGCCGGCCGCCTGGAAGGGGTTCATCGCCGAAAACACCCACGGCGCCTCTTGCCTCGGCCCCCTGTCCGGGTTGACCGAGCAGTATGAATTGTACAAGACCGCCGTGGAAGCCTTGGCCGATCCGAAATTGACCACCTTGGTGCTGGTCAGCCGGCCCGAACCGGCAGCCCTTTGGGAGGCGGAGCGGGCCAGGGGCGAGTTGGCCGAATTGGGAATGCACAACCAGATGCTGGTTGTGAACGGCTTGTTCGCGGCGGGCCAGGCGAAGGACGCCGTGGCCGTGGCTCTGGAGGAGCGCGGGCGCGAGGCGTTGGCTGCGATGCCGTCGGACTTGCAGGCCCTGCCGCGCGCCGAAGTGCCGTTGGTTCCCCGCACCTTGGTCGGGGTGGCGGCCTTGCGGGCATTGTTGGCGTCCTCCGCGACGTCGCCGGCCAGGGGAGGCGACGGGGTCGAACGCTCCGGTTTACCCAAAGCCCTGGACGGTCTGATCGATCAATTGGCAAAGAACGGGCGGGGCGCCATCATGACCATGGGCAAGGGGGGGGTGGGCAAGACGACGGTCGCCGCTGCGGTGGCCCTCGAATTGGCCAGACGGGGATATCCGGTGCAATTGACCACGACCGATCCGGCCGCCCACTTGGAATACACTTTGACCGACCGGGTTGACGGCCTGCGGGTGAGCCGGATCGACGCGAAAACCGAAGTCGCTTTGTATACCCGTGAGGTGCTGGAAAGCGTGGGTCGGGATCTGGACCCGGCCAGCCGGGCGCTTTTGGAAGAGGACCTGCGTTCGCCGTGCACGGAGGAAGTGGCGGTCTTCCGCGCTTTTGCCCGGACCGTGGCCCAAGCCCGGGATGGCTTCGTGGTGGTGGACACGGCGCCCACCGGGCATACGATCCTCTTGTTGGATGCCGCCGAGTCCTACCACCGTGAGGTGACCAAAAAGTTTTCCGACGCGCCCGAGGCGATCCGGGAATTGCTGCCGCGTTTGCGGGACCGGGACTACACGCGGGTGCTCATCGTCACTTTGCCCCAGGCCACCCCGGTGCATGAGGCCGAGGCCCTGCAAAGCGATCTGCGCCGGGCGGGTTTGGAACCTTACGCGTGGGTGATCAACCAAAGTTTCCTGGCCAGCGGCACACGTGATGATCTGCTGGCCGCGTACGCGGCCCAGGAGGAGGTCTTCGTTGAGAGGGTGCGGGGGGAACTGTCCGCGCGTTGCAATCTGGTTCCGTGGCTGCCGATTCCCCCGGTGGGACTGCTCGGCCTGGAAAGTCTGGTGAAGGCCTGATGGACGCCGAGATCAATTTCCTGCGGATATTAGCGGACCCCACCCGGTTGAAATTGCTGAAGCTGGTGCTGCGGGAGGAACTGTGTGTCTGCGAGTTGGTGGAAATCCTGCGGATCACCCAGCCCGCCGTTTCCCAGCACATGGTCAAGCTTAAGTTGCTCGGATTGGTGAGGGAACGCCGCGCGGGTCTTTGGACCTACTACCGGGCGGATCACGCCAAGGTTGAAGCGGCCCTGGAAAGGGTGGTCAACCTGCTGCACGCCGACGTGGAGGAACTGCCCGACATGGCTCCGGAATGGCAACGCAGGCAGCAAATCGCACCGGGCGCCGGCCGGTCATGCCTTGGAGAGGCGGTTTCCAATTGAGTGAAGGAGGTTTTCGGTCATGAAACTGGAGATTTTCGATCCGCCGCTTTGTTGCAGCAGTGGAGTCTGCGGACCGAATCCGGACCGGCGCCTGATTGCCATCGTCGATGCCCTGAAACGCATCGCCGCTAAGTTCCAGACGGTTGAGGTCGTACGCTACAACCTGAATGGGCAGGGAATGGCCTTTCGCGACAATGCGGCGG
>JAJZBP010000224.1 GCA_021798855.1 Bacillota bacterium | reverse complement strand
CGGTGGACGCCGAAGCATGCCCGGCGGCGGTGGAGATCCGGCGAGTTCGTCGCCGGGACGTCGATTTGGACAAAGTGTCCAGGATCAATGCCCTGGTGCGGACCTGGGAGAGGGAAGGGATCGAACCGGGTTTGGGGGAAGCGATGCTGGCGGACGTGGCCTCGGCCAAGCCGGTGTATGGGTTCCTGCCGCCGGTGCTGATGGTTGGTCTCGCCTCCGCCGCCGCGGTGTTCTTCCTGGGCGGCAGTCCGGCCGACGCCCTGCCGGCCGGACTGGGAGCGGTCCTGGTGCGCCTGGTGATGTTGCGCCTGCCCTTCTTGGGGGGAACATACCTCCTGGGCGACTTCCTGGGGGCATTCTTGACCGAGCAGGCGGCGCAGGAGATGGTCAGGGTGGGACTGGGACAGCATGTTTCGGCCATCCTGGTGGCCGCCCTCCTGAACCTGGTGCCGGGAGCGATGATCGTGGGATCGGTGCGGGATTTCATCGCCGGGGACTTGGTTTCGGGCGTGACCAGGGGTGCGGAGTCGTTGCTGGTGGCGGTGGCCCTGGCGGCCGGGGTCGCGGCGGCCGCAAGCCTCAAATGGTGAAAGCGGGGGGATGAGGTTGTTGGCGGCGGCGGCGGTTTTCATCGCAACTTTGGGCTATGCGGTCATCCTGCGGATCCCGCGCCGGGCGCTTTGGGGAGCCGGGCTGACCGGGATGCTGGCGTGGGGAGCAAGTCAGGGTTTGGGGGGGGCGTCGCCGCTGGCCGCATTTGCGGGAGCCCTGGCGGCGGGGATCGCGGGGGAGACGCTGGCCAGGGTCTGCAAGCTGCCCGCCACCGTTTATTCGGCGCCGGGGGTGATCGTCCTGGTGCCGGGTCTGAGCGCCTACCAGGCGGCCCTGGCCTTTGCCCGGCAGGACCTGGCGACCGGGGCATCCTTGGCCTTGCACGTTTTGGCCGTGGGCGGCAGTATCAGCGGCGGTTTGGCGGTGGTGGTGGTGGCGGCGCGGTATTGGGCGGTGTGGAAAAAACGGCGCCGAACCGAAGCCACGCATTAAAGCAGGTTTGGCGCCGGGCGACCGATGTGGTAACCCTGAACCAGATTGAGGCCGGTTTGCCGGACGGCGGCCATGATTGCTTCGTTTTCCACCGCTTCGGCGACGGTTTTGATGCCCAGTCCGGCGGCCAGAGTGGAAATGCTGGCGACGATGGAACGGTCCAAACGACCGTTTGGCTCGACCATCCCTTTGATAAAATCGCCATCGATTTTGAGGTAGTCAACGGGGAAGCGTTTCAGGTAGGAAAAAGAGGAAAAGCCCGATCCGAAGTCGTCGATGGCGAATTTGAAGCCTTCGCATTTCAGATCCTGCACGAATTTCTCCAGGAGAGTGACGTTGCGCACCGTCTCCCGTTCGGTGATTTCGAAAACCACCCGGGTCGGATCCACTCCGTGCGTACCGACGAGCCTGCGGACGGTGGGGATGAACTCGGCGATGATCAGGGCCTTGGGGGACAGGTTGATGAAAAGGTTTCCCCGGAAGCGAGCGGCCATGACTTTGGCGAAAGCCTTGTCCATTACGATGTAGTCCAATTTGCTGATCAGGCCGGTCGATTCGGCCAGACCGATGAACTCCCCCGCTTCCATGATTTCCCCCGGGAAAGTCAGGCGCATCAGGACTTCGCAAGCGACCACCCGGCCGCTGAAGGCGTCGGCGATGGGTTGGAAAAACGGCTCAAGCAGTTGGCCTTCCAAAGCGCGCCGCAATTGAGCGTGTTTTTTCCCGCTTTGCCGGAAGACTTCGACCACGTCCTCGGGGGAGGGAATGCTGAGGCGGTTCCGGCCCAGGGACTTGGCTCGGTAGAGCATGTTGTCGGCCACCAGGAAGAGATCCTTGGCTCCGGTGGCGTGGTTCGGGAAGACGGCGGCGCCGATGGAAGCGGTGGCTTGGATCTTTCGCTCCGGGTCGAGGGACAGCGAAAAGTCGGCCAGGTTTTCCAAAAGACGCGCGGCGATCAGGTGGGTCTGCTCCATGCTCACCTCGGGCAGGATGAGGGCGAATTCGTCTCCTCCGTAACGGGCGACGATGTCCTCCCGGCGGGCCGAAAAGCGCAGGACTTCGGCGAATTCGCGCAAAAAGCGGTCGCCTAAAGCGTGTCCGTAGGTGTCATTGACGACTTTGAAATTGTCCAGGTCCACCATCAGGACGGAAAAGGAGTAGCCGTGCCGGTCGGCCCGGACCACCTCGTAATCCAGGAGATCCCAGAAAACCCGCTGGTTGAATAGGTTGGTGAGGGGATCCCTGGTTGCGTAATAGTCCAACTCCTTGGTGTACTTGTAAATGGCTTTAATCGAGCCGACCACGTTCAGGAGGGTGGTGAGGACGCTTTCGATGACCAGCGCCTTGATCGGGTTGTCGGCGGTGTCGAAGTGGACGCCCACGCCGACGATGCCGCCGATCTTCGGCGCGTCCAGGAAGACGGTCTTGCTCGGCAGCGCGAGGCTGGATTCGCCCAGGTCCGGCAGGTAATTTTCCGGGCGGGCGACGTTGTGGATGATCTGCAACTCCTGGATGTTTTCAAAACCCGGCATCCGGCGGATTTCCCGTTGGATGGCCGCCTCGAAGCGCGCTCGGCTCCCTTCGGCGGGCGAGTCCCTCCAGAAGACCTCCAGGTCGTAGGTGTCGTCTTCCAGCAGGAACAGGGAAAAGAGGAAATAAGTTTTCACCACGTCGTTGATTTCCACGAGAATGCGCTTGACGTGTTCCTTCCAGTCCCGGACCACTTCGGAGGTGATGATGAACCGCTCCAGGAGCTTGATCTCGAATTCCAGGACGCTCTTGTCCGCGGTGATCCGCTGCAGATCCCGCACGGTGTTGATGGCCAGGGTCATGCCTTCGTCCAGGAGGCCGAGCCGCTCCATGGTCTTTTTTTCCTGCCGTTCGCTCATGGTCCGGAAGGTGGCCGCGACGTTGCGGGCCAGTCTGCACACGTCGTCGGAGGCTGCTTTAGCCTCAATGGCCTCCAGGTCCTCGGTGATGGCCGCTTTGGTTCCGGAGACCAAGGCGAGTTCCCGGATGGTGTTCTCCAGCACCGTCCCCGCCTTCTCGGAAATGGTCCTGACCAGGTTTTCAAATGGGCCGTTTTCGTCGCTCATAGGAGATCAACGCCGCATCTTAAGTCGTAAAGCCATCGCAACAACCGGCCGATGGCTTGACCGCGGTAAAGGGGCCCGTGCTGGGGGGCGAGGATCCGGACGTCCAGTTTTTCGACGGTCTTGACCCACCGGCGGAGGGCAACGTTCGAGGCCATGTAGCGACGGTGAAAGGGTTCGATGTGGCGGGGCAAGGCGGCGTCGAAGTCATCGACGAAAAGGCGATCGGTCGGATCGGTGGATGTGCCGATGTCGCCCGTGAAAAGGATCTTGGCCAGCGGGTCATAGACATTGATGTGGCCTGGAGAATGGAGAAAGTGGGCGGGAACCACCTGCAGGGAGAAGCCGGGGGCGACCTCCACCGGTCCGCCTTCGTCGGGCAGCGGAACCAGGTTTTCGGGTTGGGTCACGTCCAGGTGGGGGATGAAGCGCAGCCAGAGCTGGGACAGGTAAACCCTGGCGCCGGTAAACTCGATCCAGACGTTCACGCCCGAGG
>JAJZBP010000223.1 GCA_021798855.1 Bacillota bacterium | reverse complement strand
TTTTATTATAATCCAAGCAACTAATGGTTGCAAGTATTAAATATTTATACCTAACTTATTTGGCATTTCACCTGCTGCTACTCACCCTACCGTGCTGGTTCGCCAAGGCGCCACGGTGGACGTAATCCTCGTCAACACCGACTGGGGCTTGATGCACGGATTCGAGTTAACTTCAACTCCGCCCCCTTACCCTTACATGGCCATGATGGGCATCAACAACGGCTTCTTCTTGATGCCTCTTCCTCCCCGTACGGCCGAGAACCTGGCCCCCGCCCGGTATTACACGGAGGAAGGCAGCTTCACCGCCGTCTCCGGTAGCTACTACTACCTTTGCCAAGTGCCCGGCCACGCCGCCGCCGGCATGTTCGGCCGGTTGGTGGTCAAATAACACCAAGGGACAAGAGTAACGGCAAGAACGGGCGTTTCGGTATCCGGTAAATGCCGCCTGGACAGCCTATCCTGCAGGAGGTGACCATCTTAAATATGATGGGTTTAGGCTGGGTCCTTATGATCGTCTTGGTTGTCCTGGCGGTGACGGCCATTTTCTTCCTGGTTCGTCGGATCTGACGTTGAAAAGGAGAGTGAAGAGGTATGATGGGCACGATGGGGTATGGCGGGTATGGCGGATTTGGCGGCGGAGGATGGTGGATGGGGTTGCTGGGGCCGATCTTCTGGTTGCTGCTTATTGCCGGGATTATCTTGCTGGTCCGCTATCTCTGGCCTGCGGTGGGCTCAACGGCAGGGCGGGAACGGAACGGTTAGGAGGAAGCGCCCAGGGCCGATCGGGTCGTGGTCGCGAAGGGGGAACGGCTCGACCAGGAATTGTCCGTAGCTTTTCCCGGTCTGGGAATCAAGATGCCGGTGACCAGGTTCATGCCCTTGACCGGACGGGAATCGGGCTGAACCCGGGGCGGCGGGAATTCAGGTCAGGACGACGCTGAAATTCCGCTCCTCCCAGGTGCGGCTCTCCGGCCAAAAGAAAGTGAAGTCGAGGCGGGTGCCGGAAGGGAAATTCCCCTCCGGCCATTCGTACGTCCAGACCCCGTGCCCCCGTGGTTTCATGGCATCGTGCCGGACCGATCGCCAGTCGTCGGCCGACCAGTGGAGGGCGGCCAGGGCGTGGACCTCGATGCACAGCCTGGCGCCCGCCGGAGCCCGGCGCAGCTTGTGGTTGAACTTCCAAATGTGCGGGTGCCGGCGGGGGGAACCATAGCGCCGCCTGACCGGTTCCGGGCAATCGTAGACGACCCCGTCGCGCAAAGAGCGCAACAGTTTGATGTATTCGGCGTGGGTCCAGGCCAGGGGAGCCACGGAGCCGGTGGGCCGGCCGCGGGACAGGTTGCGCGCGGGAAGGCTGGCCTCGTCCCAGACCTGTTCCGGCAGCATGCCCGTCGGACCGGCGAAGGACTCCAAGGCGGACAATAAAGGAGTGACATCCTCTCCCGCGGCCAGGGCGTAATGGGCCCGTTCCCCCGTCAGAAGCGGCCAGGCTCGGCCGACGCCCTGTCCGTCGTAGGGACTGCCGTCCGCTTTTTCCCCGTAGCCGTCGCGGCTATGCCGGCGCCAGCAGGGACCGAAGGGCGTTTCGGTCCGGCAGGCGGCATCGTAAGCCGGCAGGGACTTGCGGATGTGCAGGTCGTCCGGGCGGCGCACCGCGTAGCGAACCAACTGCAAAAAGCCGCCGTCGATCACCGCGCCGGGTTCCGGCAGGGGTGGTTCCATCCGGTTGGCGACGGTTACGGAAAGCCCCACCCCCTCTTGGGTTACGTCGTCCGGCCCGCCGGCGACGCGCTGGTAATGCTCGGACATTCCGGGCAGGACGCCGCCTTGGGTGGTGAAGGTCCATTCCTCCAGGTGACTTGCCCAATAGTCGGCCACGTCCAGGAAATAGGCCCGGGCCACCCGGTCGTTCTCCTCCCGCGCGAACTCGGCGGCACAGACGAGAGCGGCGACGGCCGTGGCCAGGCTGGAGGCCGAGTAACCGGCGCCCTCCTCCCAACGCTCCTGGGGCGCCACCGGTCCCACCCGGGCCACGGCGTAGGCCGCCGGCGCGACGACCGACGGGTAGGGGTTGAACTCCAAGGCCCCTTCGACCTTGAGTTGCCAGGCCAGCAGGATGGGTAAGGCGATCTCGTCCAATTGCAGACTGCGCCGGTTGGCGTCGCCGTGGACCCGGAAGTTTTGGGGCCAGGAGCCGTCGCCGCGTTGGGTCCGGATGAAGCAATGAAAGGCCGCCCGGGCTCCCTGAGCGTCGCCGCAGGCCAACCTGCCGGTGGCGATCTGGTAAAGGTCCCGCGGCCAAACCAGGTGGTAACCGCCGGCGGCGTCGTCGCCGGACGTCTCGCCCCAGGGAATGCCGAGGGAAGCGATGTGGGAACCCGGATTTTGCTTGTCTTCGTGGGCCTTGAGGACCATCGCCGACAGGTAATAGAGTTTCCCGCCGTCGCCGCTCTGTTCCGAGAGATCGGTCAGGTCCGCGCACCACCGGCGCCAGCCCGTGATGTAGGCATCCTCAAGCCCGGCGTAACCGGCGTCGACCGTGGCCAGGGAGTTGGCGCAGGCTTCTTCCCGTTCCCGCCCGAAGCCGACGGCCAACGTGAACGGTTCCGCGGCGCTGATTCCCAGTTGAGCGGTGATCGCGACGTTGCCGTTGAGGGCCGTTCCCTGGTCCCAATCCCGCTCCCGGCCGGCCCGCAGTTGGGTCCAGCCGTCGTCCACTCCGACGAAACCGCAACCGGCGCGGAGGAAAGGACGGGAGGAGCCAAAGGTCAACCAGGTGTCATGCCCCCAGGCAACGGCCACCGGCCGGCCGTTCCAAACGGTCACCTGAGCCGAGTTGCCGTCGTTCCGGCCCCCCAGGTGGGGAGCCAGGAGCGCGTACAGGCGGGTGCCCGGCAGTTCGCCCCCTTCCCCCCAAAACCAGCGGGTTTCGACCGCCAAAGTCGGCCTGGACGGATCGGCGATGATCCGTTTCTCCAGGCGAAAGCGTCCTTCCCGGTCCGCCGTCACCACCTTCCAAGCCAATGCCCGGGGGTCGATCAGGTCGACGGTGGTGGCGGCGTCCCGCCGTTCTTCCCAAAACTCCCCTCCCGGCAGCCGGACCAGAAACTGGAGGTCCCGGGTATTGGGGATGTCAACCCGCGGGTAATAAATTTCGGTCACCACCCCTTGGGCCAAGGTGAACCACAGGGGTGAAGCCGCTCCGACGGCGGTTCCGACGGCCTGTTTCGCGCCCGGAGCCCAGTTGGAGGGTAGACCCGGCCCACCACCGGAGGCGCCTGCCATAGTCATGTTTCGACCCATCCCCCCACCGCGTGTTCAGCTTGGACCACGGTTTTTCGTTCCATTTCATCCGGCGAACGGCGCGGCTTGAACCACCACGCCGGCAAGCTGTCCTCGGACCCCTAGCCCAGCATCGCGGGAGTGATCAGGACGGTTCCTCCCGGAGTGCGATAGAAACGCCGCGCGTCTTCCTCAGGGTCCTCGCCCACCACCAGTCCCGGCGGGATGGATGTCCCTGTGTCCACCACGGCTCGCCGCAGGCGGGCGTCATGGTCCACCCGGACATCCGGCAGAATGACGGAATCTTCCACCAGGGTACGGGCCCCCTCAACCCGCACGTTGGAAAAAAGGA
>JAJZBP010000222.1 GCA_021798855.1 Bacillota bacterium | reverse complement strand
ACAGCCTGTAGGAGTTTTCCCGGGAAAAGCCCCGGGAAAAGCCCCGGGTGGAGGCCACCACCGTAATCAAGACCACTCGCTTACCGGCCCAGACATCCCCGGCGGTCAGGAGGGAGAGCGGTTTTTTCCGGCTGGAGGGGAAGGAATTGGAGCGGAGAGTGGCCATGACCGATCTCAACAACGACGAGGCGGTCCGGGGCCTGCAGGGATATTTCCGCCGGCGAAACGTCGACCGTCTCCTCCGGGACGCGGGGGTCCGGGACGGGGACACGGTCAAGGTGCGCGATTATGAGTTCGAGTACCGGGACTGAACATGCGGGCCGTGGGGATCATGGGCGGGACGTTCGATCCGATCCATCTCGGGCATCTGGCGGTTGCCGAATTGGCCAGGGTCACCTGCGGCTTGAACCAGGTGATCTTCGTTCCGGCGGGACGCCCCCCCCACAAGGAGGGTAAGGTGGAAGCTTCGCCGGAAGCCCGTTACCGGATGACCGTGTTGGCCACCGCGGGCGATCCGAACTTTGCCGTTTCGCGTTGGGAGCTTGATGGTCGGGGACCGTCCTACACGCTGGAAACCCTGCGACATTTCCGGTCTGCGGCGGACAAGCTTTACTTTATCATGGGCAGTGACTCTCTTGTGGAAGTGCGGACTTGGCACGCTTGGGAAGAGTTGACGGATGTTTGCGATTTCATCGTGGCCGACAGGCCCGGTTTTCCCGTTCACGCACCGGAGTGGCGGGCGTCGCTTCCGGCGACCGTCCAAAAAAGAATTCATTTTTTGGACGGCCCCAACCTAAAAATTGCCGCCACTGAGATCAGGGAACGAATCAGGTCGAAAAAATCCGTGGGTTGCCTCTTGCCAGGAAGCGTTGAACAGTATATTATGGAGAAAGAATTGTACCGTTTGGTCCAAACATAGTTAAGCGCAGGACCGAACATACTAGTTCCATAGTTCCTGGGTTAGGGAACCAAGACTGGAAAGCATCTGGTTTGTTGCTTGCCGAAGGCCTGGTTCACGAAAAGGAACCGGGCTATTTGTTTTGCAAGATGAAAGGGAGGTGAAAGAAGTGACCAAGACCCTATATGTGGGCAATCTGCCCTGGGGCACCAGCGAAGAGGAACTGGCCAGTGTTTTTGCTGAACACGTGGAAGTGAAGGGGTGCCGCATCATCACCGACCGTGAAACCGGACGTTCGCGCGGTTTCGGTTTCGTGGAGGTGGCTGATGAGGATGTTGAGAAGGCCGTTGAGGCGATGAACGGCGCCCAGTTGAGAGGACGCGAGATCATCGTGAACGAAGCCAGACCGCGGCAACCTAAGTTTTAGGGTAAAGCCGGAACAAGGGGGACTCCTTCGGGAGTCCTTTTTCAATAACCGAACCGAGACAAGCGGTCATGGCGAGGGAGCCACCCTCGGTGGCGAACCGGGTGTTGGGGGGGTTGGTACGACCGCAAGGCGGACGGTGGAGGGTGAAGCGGGGATCCTCATTCATCCGCCGCGCTTGCGCGGTCCGCTCGGCCGCTGAGCGGTGTCCCCATTCATGGGCGGGAGAGGCACTAAATTAGCATGTTGGGGGAGGCGCCCGAATCAAGGAGCGGCTTGCCGTTCCTACCTTAACACAGGGAGGGGTTCCTTATAAGTCCCCGGTCACGGGGAGGGAGGGGAACCAAATTACCGCCGCGAAGCGAAAGCAATCCCGGAGTGTCACTCCACGTTTGGCGGAGGTGTGTTCCTTGCCCTCGCTCCAGGCGACGGGCGTATGTACGGAGCCGAACCCTTCCTCCTCCGGAGAAAAGCGAAAGGACAGGGAAGAATTGATTCCCATGAAATTACTACAATATCTGGAACTAAATCTGTCGGCGGACAGGTTCCAACACTCCAAACGGGTGGCGGAGATGGCCGTTATGTTGGCCGAGCGACACGGCGGCGATCCGGAAAAAGCCAACTTTGCCGGGATAACGCATGATCTGGCCAAAGAGATGGGAACGGTTGAGCTGTTGAAAAAAGCCGAAGAATTCGGTAAAATTAAATACGAAGTTGAAGTCAATTGTCCCGACCTTTTGCACGGCCCGGTGGGCGCGGCGATTTTGCGGCAACGGTTCGGAATCGAAGACGAAAGCATTCTGCGGGCGGTGGCCCACCATACCACGGGAGCGCCGGGGATGGGTAAGCTGGAAAAAATCCTTTACCTGGCCGATTTCGTGGAGGTTGGGAGGGATTTCCCGGGGGTTGGAGAGCTGCGGGAACTTGCGTTTTTCGACCTGGGAAAGGGAATGCTGGCGGGAATCAACCTGGCTATGGTCAAGGTGTTGAGCAGAAGGCGTTCGATCCATCCGCTTTCCGTGGAAGCCTGGAATTGGATTTTGGGCGACAGGAACGAGAAAGGCGGACAGGGGTGGAATGATTATGAAAAACCTTGAAGGGGGCGCGTTCTTGGAGGCAAAAGAGCTGGCCGTTTTGACCGCCCGGGTGGCGGAGGAGAACAAGGCGGAGGATGTGATCATCCTGGGACTGGAAGGCAAGAGCATCATCAGTGACTATCTGGTCTTGTGCAGCGGGCGGAACACGAAACAGGTACAGGCGATTGCCGACCACATCCAGGAGGCGATTTCCGAACCGTTAAACCACCGGGAAGGTGGCAATAAAGCCAACTGGGTGCTTTTGGATTATGGGAAGATCATTGTACACGTTTTCCGCGAGGAAGAACGCCATTTTTATAACTTGGAGCGTCTTTGGGGAGATTCCAATGACATTCTGCGAGCGGCTGGTCAACCCGCCTTGACGTGAACCTTCCTTTCTGTTATAGTAAGCGAGCGTTTGGGGTCGTAGCTCAGTTGGGAGAGCGCTTGAATGGCATTCAAGAGGTCAAGGGTTCGATTCCCTTCGGCTCCACCATAAAGGAAACCAAGCAGCCGTAAGGCTGCTTCTTCTTTTGTTCCGCGAATGTTCCACGATTTTGGGGTTTTTGACAGCAAAATGACAGCAAAACCTCAAAAAAACGAGGTAAAATGACTGCCAATCCAAGGCAGTTTTTCGCCGAAACCTGTGCTGGATTTATCCGGCAAGTTCGCGGTATAATAGTTTGGCAGGAATCCGCAAAACCACCTTAGAAAGGCTGTGTGGCCGGTGCAAGCTCCTGTAGATGCACTTCCGATAACCATAGACGAAGAATCCTTGCGTAAATTCTGCACATCTAATAATGTGGAAGAGCTTGCATTGTTTGGCTCTGTTCTGCGAGATGACTTTACGGATAAAAGCGACATTGATGTTGTTATAAAATTTACAGATGGTTCACGGGTATCTTTGCTAACGCTATGCCACTATGAGATTGACTTAGCCGAAATACTGGATGCAAAAAACAAACAAAGAAAGGTGGATTTAACAACTCCGAAGTCTATCAACCCTAAATTAAAGGACAAAATACTCAACGGGAGGCTCATACTGTATGTCCGCGCCTCGTGATGATAAGGTTCTGGTAAACATTCGGTGAACCCGCCGGGAAAACTAACTTCGTTGATAGCCTAAGCCAACTTACCATTTTTAACGATATTTACGGTCAAGGAAATCTAAAGCTGTTGGAGATCAGGTCCCAAACCCGGCCGACGGTCCTCGGGGCGTAAACGCCCCTGCGCCACGA
>JAJZBP010000009.1 GCA_021798855.1 Bacillota bacterium | reverse complement strand
TATACATGGTAAGCTCACCTTTGGGTTGGTTTTTGCTAATCCCCATCTTAGGCGGTTTACCATGTTTCGTCTATCCCATCACCTCCCAATCTGTTACCCCGTGTCCACCTTACCACACTTCCCATAAATCACTCACCTTTCCCCGCCCTCTACAATAATTTCGCGGGGGACAAGTGTCTCTCCTATCTTAGCACGGAGGGAACACGGTCCTAACCGGGTCTAAATGGCACTTACCGGAATCCCCGAAAAAGAGCGTCCCCTTGGGCCAGTATTGCCAAGACTTGCTTCCTTGGGGTTTCAGCGCCGATTTGCAGCTGCATTTATTTCAAGTTGGTAACCCGGCTTTGTAAGGTGTGAGTACCAAAAAAACACTTTATGGCCGGTTTCCCTTGGCCGTCTTCCCAGGATGGAGGATGACCACAGTTTTTCCTTATGCCGGTGGTTTACCGGCGAAGAAAGACTCAACCTCGGCTAACGTCGAGGTCCTCCCGGCCGGTGGCAGGGAGCGCAGCAGGTATGTGCCGTAGCTTTTGGACAAAGCGCGACTGTCCAGGATGGCCACCACGCCTCGGTCTTCCGAGGAGCGGATGAGGCGGCCGAAACCCTGCTTAAGCTTGATGGCGGCGCGGGGGAGACTGTACTCACGGAAGGGGTTGCCGCCTGTCCGACGGAGGTGTTCCAGGCGACCGGCGGTGATCGGATCGTTGGGAGGGGTGAAAGGGAAACGGGTGATGACCACCAGGCTCAGGGCATCGCCCCTGATATCCACCCCTTCCCAGAAAGAGTCGGTGGCCAGAAGGACGGGGGACTTTGCTTCCCGAAAGGCTTGCAGCAGTTGTGGGGGCGGGGCATCGCCTTGGCGGAGCAGGGTGAAGCCGCTTGGAAGTTCGGCGCGCAGTTGCCGGTGGACTTCCTTCAAAGTGGAGTAAGCGGTGAATAAAACCATGGCCCGCCCGCTGCTGGCGGTGGTGAGACGCCCGATTTCCCGGGCGAGGAAGGGAACATAGGCGGGGGAATCCGGTTGGGGCGCTTTTGCGGGCAGGTAAAGGAGAGTCTGGTTTTCGTAATCGAATGGTGAGTCAAAAACCCGTCCGGTGTAGTCGGAAACGCCCAAAATGGAGGCCAGGTAGTCCAGATTTTCGCCGGCGGCGAGAGTGGCCGACGTGATGATGGCGGGAGCGGAAGCGAAAAGCGCTTCGGCTAAAAGCTCGTCCACCCGAAGGGGGGCGTAATGGAGGCTGGCCTGGGTTCCTTGAAGAATGCCCTCGGCCCAGTGGATGTGGCGGTCGGCTTCGGCCAATTCCCGGGAGAAGATCAGTTCCTCCTGCAGTTTGCCCCAACGTGTCTTCAGTGCGGTCAGATCGGCTTCCTGCACGTCGGATAGGGATAGGCAATGTTCCAGGGAGGCCAGAGCCTCGCGGAGGTCACCCAGTTCGGTGAGGAAGAGTGGGGTGGACAGAACTTCTTCGCGGAGGAGTTTGGCTTCTCGTCCGCCTGGGTAAGTTTCCAATCCCAGTTCGGCGGGAAGGCGGGTGAAGAATCCGACCGCCGCCTTTTCCAGTCCGGTGGCGGTATGGCGCAGACCGGCGGTGGCTTCGGCCACCGTTTCATCCCCTTCCTTTCCATCCAGGAAACGGTTGGTGGTTTCCAGGAGGCCCGAGATTCGGGCCAAGGACAGGTGCACGGTAAAGGCGGCGGTTGCCGCCGCCTCCAGGTGGTGGCCCTCGTCGAAGATGCAGGCGGAGTAACTTGGGAAGATCCCCTGGAAACCGCTGCGGCGAAGGGCCAAGTCGGCGAAGAAAAGGGCGTGGTTTGTGATCAGGAGCCCGGCTTTTTCCTGTTCCCGTCGCGCCCGGAAGAGGTGGCAGGCGTCGCAATGGGGGCAGCGGCGACCGGGGCAGGAGTCGACCTCACAACAGATCGTCTCCCATAGGCTGGGGGAGATGGGGAAAGGGATCAAAGAACGGTCGGCCAATTGTTGCGGGTTCTTCTTCAACCAGTTGGCCAAAAGGACGGCGTCGTTTTCCTCGATGGTGGGGTGGTGTCTGATTTGGGACACATCGGTGTTGGTCAGGAAGCGTCGCAGGCAGAGGTAATTGCCCCTCCCCTTGACCATGGTGGCTTGAATTGGAACCTGCCCTCCCAGGGCGGTGAGCAGGGCGGGGATGTCCTTTTGGAAGAGCTGCTCTTGAAGGGCGATGGTGCGAGTGGAGATGACGATGCGATGTGAATCTGAGGTGTCGGCTCCGGCGCTTCTTTCGCTCCCACTCTCTTCGGCGCCGCCCGGTCCGTCGTCCAGGGTAGCTACGAAAAGGGCGGCTGGAACCAGGTAGGCGAAAGATTTGCCGATGCCTGTGCCGGCTTCCACCAAGAGGTGGACGCCGCGTCGCAGGCTGGACGAAACGAGTTCGGCCATGGCCAGTTGCTGGGGTCTTGGTTCGTAGCCCGGGAGGACGCGGGAGAGGAGACCTCCGGGTCCCAGTATGGTTGATTCGGAATGGACGATTTTTGTCGCAACAGTAATCTTAGCTCCACCTCTTTGCCACGCTACTGCCGGTTCCCACCGAAATGATGCCGGCATTCTCGGGGGCCCGCTAGGGATCTGGTGAAAAACGCGCAGCTTACTAGCGTTGTTGCTCACTGTTGGCAGAGAACGGCTTGACGTTCTCTGCCGAGACGGGAGCCTCCCCCAACGTGCGCAATTTGGTGCCTCTCCCTCCCCTGAATGGGGACACCGCTCAGCGGCCGAGCGTACCGGCATGTTGGGCTCCCTCTCCCACCTAGCATTGCAGCACGGGAACTGGGCGTCAGGGGTTTAGTACGACCGCAAGGCGGTCGGTGGAGAGTGACACGGAGGGTTCCTCCTCGACCTTTCGCGAAGTGAGTCTGATCCCGGAGTGTCACTCCACGTTTGGCGGAGGTTTGTTCCTTGCCCTCGCCGACGGTCTTCGGACGGCTATGCCGCCTGCGCCACGCGCTCGGTCCTCGGCGTCACAGGTGACGACTGCGCCACGCTCCAGGCGACGGGCGAATGTACGGAGCCGAACTCCACCTTCTGGATCTTTTTGACCAGATCCCGCTTTAAACGGTTCACGAAGATTTTTTCACCGGATTCCTGGTTCACTCGGCTCTGCCCCCTGGCCGGGCCGATCCACACCGGCTCACCTTGCGCATAAGCTACGGGATTTCGTCATAACCTTATTATCTTCGCCGGTTGCGCTTGGTGTTCCTACCGGGGAGGAAGTTTCGGCGGGACGATGCTTGACGACAGGATTGCTCCTGACAGCGGGCATTCTTCGGAGGTTTTTTCGCGTATACTTGTAGCAAACCGAATCCTTGCCCCCGGGCTTTTCCGAGGGCTAAGGCAAAGCCCGACGACGCCGGCGGCCGGCGCCGGGCATTTTGTCCATCCGTCATTTACACGGGAGGTGTGGTGAATGTTCGAAGTCGGCGACAAGGTGGTGTACCCCATGCATGGAGCCGGAGTGGTCGAGGCGATAACCAGGAGAGAATTCCTCGGCGAAGAGAGACGGTATTACATATTGAAGTTTCTGCTGGGAGATATGCAGGTGATGGTGCCGGCCGATTTGGCCCAGGAACGGGGTATTCGTCCGGTGGCGGAACCGGAGGAGGTGGCCAAACTCCGAACGATTTTACTGGAACCAAAAGAGAAGGAAAAGGCTTTGAACGATTGGAACCGTCGTTACCGCAGCAACTTGGAGAAGATCAAGAGCGGGGAAATGGTTCAAGTGGCACAGGTGGTCAAAACCTTGTTGCAACGGGCCAAGGACAAAGGACTCTCCAACGGGGAACGCAAGATGTTGGATAATGCCAGGCAGATTCTTTGCAGCGAGTTGTGTTTGTCCCTGGGAACGGAAAACGCCGATGCTTTTTTGCAAGAGGTCATGGGGTGACCTCTTTTTTTCGGCAATTTGGCTTTGCCGGGTAGCGGTGTGCAGCGAAACGTGCTGACAAAAGTTGGGTGAAGGCGGTAAACGGTGTATTTTTCTTCTGCAGGAAGGGAAAGTTATTCACCGAACGGTGAGCTTGGCATCCGACATGGTGTTTGCCGCCGCGGCGTTTGGAGGCCTTTTCCGGTGTTACGTAAAAAGACAAGGCCGTTTGGCCACGGGGAATTTCCCCTCCAGCCCATGAACATGCCGACTTGGCCGCGACGCGCCGCGGATCGCTATGAAAGCGCCAACTCTTACCGTTGCCGATTGACCCAACACACCGGGGCAAGCGGCACACCTCGGGCTCCAATCCCGCCTGCAACGTGCAGTCCGCCGGCCTGCTTGGGGTTTGCGGCGGCGTGCCGGCAATAACGGACGGGGAGGTTTGAGCCGGAAGGAGAGATTGGGAAGGAGGAGCAAGCGTAGCCAATCGTTTGCGTCTTGATTCTACAGGGCGAGAAGGACTATAATTTCAATTGTGGAGGCGAGGTGAAACTTTTGGTCAACCGGGCTGTAAAAAGGGGACTGGCTCTGCTGGGAATGGCGGGGGGAGTCCTGCTTGGCTATTACCTGCAAAATCATCTGTTCCTTTTGGGTTTGGATAACCTTCTGGGTGGGCTGGCTGCTCGTTTGGGACTGGTGGCCGGATGCATGGTCCTAGGGGGATTGGTCGGCTACGGGCTGGCTCCCTGGTGTATTCGACAGATACTGGAAGCATCCAACTGGATCGAATATCGGGTCCAACGAATTCCCACGGTGGATTTGGTTTTCGGCGCGGTGGGGGCCATTGTCGGCGTCGTCGTTGCTTATTTCTTGAGTGAGCCTCTCCATCTGATTCCCCTGTTGGGGCCATATCTGCCGACGGTGGTGGCCCTGACCTTGGGGTACGTGGGCTTGGTTGTGGGACTGAAGAAGAAGGAGGATCTGGGGGTCGCCTTCTGGAGCAAGCTGGCTTCCAAGGAACGTTCGGCCGCTGCCAGGGGTGAGAAAGGTTCGGGAACGGCCACCGCCGGGGAAGCGGCCCTGGGTGGGAAGGCGACGCACAAACTGCTGGATACCAGTGTGATCATCGACGGGAGGATCGCCGACATTTGCCAAACCGGCTTCATTGAAGGCCCGTTGGTGATTCCGCATTTCATCCTGGAAGAATTGCGGCACATCGCCGATTCGTCGGATGCCTTGAAGCGTAACCGGGGCCGGCGGGGTCTGGATATTCTCAACAAGATCCAAAAGGAACTCAGTATGCAGGTGCAGATCACCGAGCGTGACCCGGCCCCCGATCAGGATGTGGACGGCAAGCTCCTGCGTTTGGCGAAAATGATGGGCGGCGTGGTTCTCACCAACGATTTCAACCTGAACAAGGTGGCCGAATTGCAGGGGGTTCGGGTGCTCAACATAAATGAGTTGTCCAACGCCCTCAAGCCGGTGGTATTGCCCGGGGAGGAGATGCAGGTGCACGTGGTCAAGGACGGCAAGGAAACCGGGCAGGGGGTTGCCTACCTGGACGACGGAACCATGATCGTTGTGGATGGGGGCCGCAAGTTCATCGGCGATACCGTGGGGGTGCTGGTAACCAGCGTCCTGCAAACGGCGGCCGGACGGATGATCTTTGCCAAGCCCAAGTTGCACAGTGTACAGGGTAAGATCTCGGTTTGAAGTTCGAAACTGAAGGGGGAGCGGCTCAGGACGGGCCGCTCCCTTCCATTTTATGCCGCCGCGATGACGAACATGTCACCCGTGTCCCGGTCCGCGGGGCCAACCGCGGCCCCAAAACGGCGGCCATCATCCCCGCCGCCGGGCGCGGCCGCCGCATGGGTGCGGACAAAATGCTGCTCCCCCTTGGCGGCATCCCCGTGGTCGTGCGCACCCTGCGCATATTTTGCGCCGCTCCGGGGCTCGCCCAAATAATCCTGGTGGTGCGGCCCGAGGATCTTCCCCGCTACCGGGAGGACATCCTTCCCTCGTGGAACCTGGAGGGCATAACCCTGATTCCCGGCGGGGCGGAGCGGTGGCAGTCGGTGGCGGCGGGTCTGGCCGCGGTGGCGGACGGTGTGACCCTGGTGGCCGTCCACGACGGAGCCCGTCCCCTGTTGCCGCCGGGGCTGTTGAGCCGGAGTTTGGAGGTTGGGGCCGCCCTGGGGGCGGTCGTTTTGGGAATGCCGGCCGTCGACACGGTGAAGGAGGTCGGAGGAGGGGTTGTCCTGAGCACCCCCAACCGTCGCGGGCTCTGGCTGATCCAGACCCCGCAGGTTTTCGCCGTCGACCTGTTGCGCGCGGCCTACGCGCAGGTGGGCGAGGGGGCAAAGAGCACCGACGACGCTTCCTTGGTGGAACGACTGGGAGCCAAGGTTCACCTCCTGGAGGGATCGCCGGAAAACCTTAAAATCACGAGTCCGCTGGATCTGAGGTTGGCCGAGGCGATCCTCGATTTCCGCGCGGGAGGCGGGAAGGGGAAACGGGCCAAGCTGCGGGTTGGATTCGGCTACGACATTCATCGCCTGGCCGTGGGGAGGCCCCTGTGGCTGGGGGGAGTGCATCTCCCGGGAGAGGTTGGGTTGGTCGGTCATTCCGACGCCGACGTGGTGTTGCACGCGTTGATGGATGCTCTCTTGGGGGCGGTGGGGGAGCCGGACATCGGGCATTTTTTTCCTCCGGACGACGAGCGTTTTCTGGGAGCGTCCAGCGCCGGACTGCTCGCGCAGGTGGCGCAGAACCTGGCGGCCAAGGGTGCGACGTTGCTCAATGCCGACCTGACCGTGGTGGCCGAACGGCCCCGCCTGGCCCCCCATTCCGGGGAGATCAAAGAAAAAATAGCGCGCATTCTGGGATGCGCGCCGGAGCAAATCGGCTTCAAAGCCACCACGAACGAAGGGCTGGGCGCCCTCGGGCGGACAGAGGGAATCGCCGCCTGGGCGGTGGCGATGGTGGAATTAAGGGAATCTTGAACAAGCCGGGAGAGGTTGTCCCTCAATACAGGGGGTAAATCGTTTCCTCCTCCAGCTTGATCCGGACGGTGAGTTTTTCCAATAATTGCCTGAACTCCCGGATGAAAGTCACCCGGGCGGGCGATGAATTTTCCAAAGCAACGTACTTGTCCAAAAATGTCTCCGCCGCAGCGGTCAGGTCATGCAGGTCGGCCAGCGATTGCTGGACGCGCGGTGACAGGGTGTTGTCGGCCAACTTTTGCGCCAAGGCCGGATAAAGCTGGTCGTCTTCCAACTTAACGTGGGCCAGCAGGCTTTGTTTCAGGTCGAGCATTTTGGCGTGCAGATCTTTGCCGATGGTTGACGTCGGCTGGCTGTATAGGGAATTGATGGCGAGGAGCTTGTCTTGGAGAAAACGGTGCTGCTGTTTCAAGATTGCGACCAAATCCAATTCAACCACCCCTTTGACGCGATCTTGCGCGTACGGGATGCCGGTTGTCTGTGTTTCCGATCACGTTCTGGGGGTGGATAACGTATTTGCTCTGGGCAGGTGCAATGCGAAAATGGTGCCCGCTGGACCGGATTCGACCAGTCTGATCTGTCCTCCGGCGTCGGCCAGGAGGCGCTGGCAGATGGACAGACCAAGCCCCGTTCCATTTTCTTTGGTGGTATAAAAAGGCTCGAAGATGCAGGGGGTCACCCAGGGGGGGATGCCTGTGCCCGTGTCCTGCACTTCCAGGACGACCTCCAGGGGGGAAGACAAACCGCGCAGCAGAATTCTCCCCCTGCCGGAGATGGCCTGTAAGGCGTTTTGCAACAGATTATGGACGATCTGGAGGAGAGGGCCTTGTCCGATCGCCACGGGCGGCAGGTCTGCGGCCAGTTGCAATTCAAACTCGACGCCGTCCTGGAGGGCCTGGGGGCGATACAGGGAGACACACTGCTCCAAGAGGGGGGTGACGTCACAGTAAGGGGCTTCATAGGGAGAGGGGTGGAAGGCCAGCAGATCTTCGAGCATACGGTTGATCCGGGCCAGTTCGCTTAAGACCAACTGGATGCTGTGCTTTTCCTGGGGGGGGAACCTGGGTTCGAAAAGTTGGATGAATCCCTCGATGACGGTGAGGGGATTGCGGATTTCGTGGATGGTGGCGGCGGCGGACTGTTCCTGGTGCAGGGTGAAGGCATCGTCAGCGGGAGAGATCAGGTAGAAGACGTGAACCGGTTTCTCCAGGGGATCGTGGACCAGGTGCCCGTGGACGGTCAGCGGCACTTCACCAGTGGGATGGGGCCAGACAATCGGCTGGGGCGAATCGCTGGATTTGGGCCAGGCATTCGGCGAAAAGCGATTTTCCGCCAAGACGCGGCGCCACGGTTGGCCGAGCAACATCGCGGCGTCAAGGCCCAACAGGCGGGCGGCCGCCGGGTTGCAGATGGTCACCAGGTCGTCGGCGGTGAGGGCCAGCACCCCGGTCGGCGTGTGCTCGAGCAGGAATTGGAACTCAGCGGCCGCTATCCTTGGGCCAAGGTCGTCAAAGAGGGTGAGGGCGGCCACCGTTTCCCCCTGGGGATCCAACACCGGATAATGGCGCGCCCAAAAAGCCAGGGATGGTTTCCCGGGCAAACGCAGTTCCGCATGGGTCGGCAGGCCGCTTTTCCCCAGCCAGACATCGCCCCAAGGTGGAATTTGCAGGCACAAATCCCTTGGAAGACGCCCCCGCAGGGTCGCCGAGTCCTCCTGCAGGAGAACAGCGGCGGAACGGTTGCAGTCCAAAAGTCGCCGGTCCTTTCCCCACAGCCACAGGGGGGAAGGAAATTGGCTGAAGGTTCCCCACGGCAAGGGAAACCGCAACTCCAGATTGTCGAAAACTCCCATTGATATCATCTGGCCCCTGAACTTCGCCCAAAGATTATGAAAGTCCTTCTTTTTTGAAAGTTATTCAATTTGAACGACAAGGATTGAACGACAAGGAAATTTTGCATGTAAATATTCGGTAAAACAGTTGTTCCAGCCTCCCTCTGGATGTACACCGGGTGTCCGAAGACCAGCCACAGGTGACGGCAGGGCCTTGATAAGGATGGAGCATTGCCCCAAATAAGGGCCGCAGGCCCCCCCCAATTTGGTGCCCCTCCCTCCTCCGCCTGATGCGGGGGACACCGCTGCTGCGCGCGGCGTACAATCCGGACCTGGCCCCCTCCCTCTCCCCCAATTAGGGGCCAAAGGAGGGGTTGGCATCCGGCATTATACTCGCCTTCGCGACGGATGACATTGGATGCCTCCCGCCAACCCTTTGACCGCTGAGAGCGTACCAAAGGCGGGGGAATGTTCCCTGGTACCGCCGCCCCTCCCGCGGCGGGAGGGGGGCGCTTTATCAGGGATACTTCCTCTCGCCTCTGCCCCCATTTCGGAGGGAAGAGGGAGGGGGGAATGGTGCTTTTTTGAGGGGCCTGGCTCGTGGCGCAGGGGCGTTTACGCCCCGAGGACCGTCGGCCCGGTTTGGAACCAAGCTCCACGCATTTTAGATTTGGTTGGCCGTAAACATTCGCCAAAAACGGTAAGCCGGCTTAGGCTGCTCCTAAGTTAGTTTTCCCGATGGGTTTACCGAATGCTTACTTTTGCATCGCCATTTGCCGTTGATTTTGGATCCGGGCTCCATAATAATTAACCTTCCAGGAGGGAAAATGGCCACGATGGAGAAATTCTTCTTGCCCGATTCCAGGTTTGAACCAATGTTGGTTAGGATTTTAACCGGAGAGAGAAGGAGGAATATACTGAAGGGAAAAACGGACCTGCAGAGAATAACTACGTGGAGAGAGTCGGGTGTCTGAGCCGGGCGGGGGAAGCGAGGGACGTCAGTCGTATCAATAAAAAGGAGACGGTGGGATGTTAAATTTGGATATTAGTCAGCAGTTGAACATGCTGTTTCGTACGTTTCTCAGTTCAGACGGGGACGAGTACACCCTGCAGGAGGTGGCCGACGCTTCAGGGAACAAGGTATCCCCCGGCTATCTGTCCTACCTGCGGTCCGGCAAAAAGAAAAATCCAAGCGCGGAAGTGCTGCGTACCTTGGCCACCTTTTTCCAGGTGCCCGTCGGTTTCTTTTTCGGCGAACCATTGCCGGATCCGGAAAGCGTAAACGAGGACAATATGGATGACGTCCTGCGGGATCCGCTGATCCGGGGAATCGCCATGCGTTCCTTCGGGGTCAGCGATCAGACCAAGAAACTGATCATGCTTTTCCTGGACAGGGAAAAGCGTTTGGCGGTAAAGTGAAACGGCCCGCCGTTTGGTCACCGTTTCCGTGAAACCGCTGGACACCGTCCGACGGCGGTTTTCTCCGTGGATGAACAAGGGGCAAGCCTTGTTTTCCCCGCGGGAAATTCGCCTGCTGGTGGGGAGGATCTGCCGGGAACTGGCTCTGCCGGCGGGAGCCAATGTATTGGACTTTCTGGGGGAATACGGACGTCGGCGGGGTTTGAGGTTGAAAATGATTGCGGTCAACATTTCTCCCGGAGATGACCGGCTTTTCGGCTTTTACATGGCCACGGAACTTTGGAATCTGATCGTCTACCGGGAAAACACCAGTTGGCTGCACCAAAACCGGATCCTGGCCCATGAAGGTGGTCACCTGATCCTGGGCCACGCTCCCCGGACGCGGGAGGCGGTCTTGGGGGGGGGGGCCGGGGAACGGACTTTGGCGCAGGAAGCTGCGGCGGAATTTTTCGCTGCCTGCCTGCTGGAGCGCCTGACCAAAGGAGTGCCCGGTGGCGAACAGCGGAGGATGGCGTTACAAAACAGGCCGGAGGCCATGCGTTTGGAGGAGTTTTTCCGTTCCTTCCGTTGAACAGGCTCGTCCCGGGAAAGCGCCCGGGCACCGGTGGCGGCTCTGGAATCCCTGGCTGAAACGGGGAATAAACCGTGTTCCTGAGAGGAATTTTGCTTTCCCTTCCCCTTTGGTTGGGCGTCCTGTTGGCGGGACGGAGTTATTTCAAGGGGAAAGTGGGCGGTTCCAAATACGCTGTTTTTGCTTTTGTGGCGGGGGCATTGGCCTACAGTCTCCTTTTTGCGCTGGGAAACGTTCGGGGGATCGTCGCGTGGGCGGTGTTTTCCCTGGAGATAACGGCGATTTATTTCGTGGTCGCCTTTTTGGGCGAATTGTCCTATACTTTCGGCGACCTGCGATTTTTCGCTCGGCTTCAACTGGAGGTGACCCTGCTGGTCATGGCCGTCTCGGCGGCGGCAAACCCGTCGGAGATTGTCGGAGGGCTGGGGCGTGCTTCCCATCCCAATGTGGCCACCTCGGTTTTCGGCCTGGTCGCCGGCGCCTATCTGGTTGTCTACGGTTGGCTGGCGGCCTGCGCCTTTTTTCGGTTGGGCCGGGACGCCGAACTGCCGTCCAACCGGGTGCGGGCGTGGCTTTTAGGGGTGGGGATGATTTTGGCCGGAACCTATGGCCTGACCAAGGCATGGACCAGCCTGGCTCCGGTAACTTGGCCGGCCGGGATTCCCCTGGGATCATGGGATCGATTGGGACAGATGATCCTCGGTTTGTTGGGTGTCGGTGTGCTGGTGGCGGTGGCGCTACCAGGATTTATGGAAAGGTTCATCAACGAGTGGTGTGAGCGGGTGCATATTCTGCGCCACGTCTATCGGGACATCCACAACGTCTTGGCGGCCATCGACGACCGGATGCCGGCGGTTTGGTCGCACGCCGGCGGAGAGACACTGCGGGCCGTCAGACACCTGTGCGCGGAATTTGGGGTGGCGGAAATGGAAACCCGGCAGGTGTTGGAGGCCACAGCCATCTATTCTTTGGGCCAGTCACCGTCGTCGGCGCCCGGCGCGGGCCGGGCGGCGTGGGAACCAAACACCCCGTTGGCGGACGGGCACCTGTACCGCGATTCTTATTTCCTACCCCAGGCATTTCGGCACCAGGCGTATTTTTACGCCGGGGTGGGGAAGATCTTGGAAAAGGCCGACCGTCGTTACGACGGCGCGGACGAACTAGGTTGGTTGAAGGCAAAGGGGCACGTTCTGCCCTTGGGCAGCCGCATTCTGCGCGTGGTGAACTATTGGTTTTCCCACCGGCGGGATCCCCAGGGAGGGGAGGAATACCTGCGGCGGGAAAAGGGACGGACCTTTGACCCCGCGGTGGTCGACGAGTTCTTGCTGTACCTGCGGGGGAAAGGGGACGCAGGGAAACAGGGGGATTCCACGAGCTGATCCCACGATTCGGTTGCAAATTTCGGAAAGAGTTCGTATAATACTGCAAAGAAAAGGCGATGCAGGGGGAGAGTATTCTCCGGCCGGGCGAAAAAGAGAAGGCCCTCGTGGCTGAAAGGGGCCTGCCGGCGGAGCAGAAGTGCACCCTGAAGCCGGGATGCGGCAAAACATCCTCGGGAGGCCCGTTACAGCCGTTGATGAGGGGAACTGTTCGACTTTCACGGTCGACGTTCAAACAGAGTGGAACCGCGGGTAATAGTCCCGTCTCTGAGCAAGGGGCGGGATTTAGCTTTTTCCGGGGGAGGGATGAGCGGTGTGGCGCTGGTTGCGGCGGGAAATTCAGGTGGTGTTCGAACGGGATCCGGCGGCCAAGAGTGTGTTGGAGGTTCTGACCTGCTATCCTGGTTTTCACGCCCTGTTGGCTCACCGCGTCGGGCACGCCCTGTACCGGCGGCGGCTTTTCTTCCCGGCCCGGTTGGTGTCCCACATCTCCCGTTTCCTGACGGGCATCGAGATCCATCCCGGGGCGATCATCGGTGATGGTTGCTTCATTGACCATGGTATGGGGGTGGTGATCGGGGAAACGGCGGAAGTGGGAAAGGATGTGACCCTCTACCAGGGAGTGACCCTCGGGGGCACGGGCAAGGAAAAGGGCAAACGCCACCCGACCTTGGAAGACGGGGTTACGGTTGGGGTTGGGGCCAAGGTTTTAGGGGGAATTACCATCGGCGGCGGCAGCAAGATCGGGGCGGGGGCGGTGGTGGTCAAGGCCGTGCCTCCCGGTTGTACAGTGGTGGGGGTTCCCGGGCGGGTGGTGGCCAGAAACGGGATGCGAGTCGGAGTCGATCTGGAGCACGGCAACCTGCCGGATCCGGTGAGTGAAGTACTTTCGGCCTTGACTGCCCAGGTGGCCGACCTGAAAAAAGAACTGGCGGAGTTGAGGGAGGCCAAGAATGCCGCTAAGAGCGCGTAACACCTTGGGCGGGGCCAAAGAAATCTTCAAACCGCTCAAAAACGGCGAGGTGGGAATGTACGTTTGCGGGCCAACCGTCTACCGGGAGCTCCATGTCGGGAACTTTCGCGCCTTTGTGGCTTTTGACGTGGTGGCCCGATATCTCCGGTCCCGCGGTCTGCGGGTGACCAAGGTGCAAAATTTCACCGACGTGGACGATAAGATGATCCGGGCGTGCCGAGAGGAGAACCTTTCACTGGCCGACCTGGCGGACAAGTACATCGAAGTTTATTTTCGGGATGCCGATCTCCTGGGAGTGGAGCGGGCCGACGTCCACCCAAGGGCCACCGAGCATTTGCCGGAGATCATCGACCTTTGTGCGACCCTGCTGGAACGTGGCTCGGCTTATCGGGTGAACGGGGATCTCTACTTCGCCGTGGAGAAATTCCATTCCTACGGACGCCTTTCCGGGCAGACGCCGGGGGAACGGGAGGCGGGAGCCAGGGTGGAGGTGGACAGGCGCAAGGCGAATCCGGCCGATTTTGCCCTTTGGAAAGGGGCCAAGCCCGGCGAGCCGGCCTGGGAGAGTCCCTGGGGACCGGGCCGGCCCGGGTGGCACATCGAGTGTTCGGCCATGGCCATGAAGTATCTGGGGACGACCCTGGATATCCACGCCGGAGGAGCGGATCTGATTTTCCCCCACCACGAGAACGAAATCGCTCAGTCCGAGGCGTCCACGGGAGTGCCCTTCTGCCGTTGTTGGCTTCACAACGGCCATCTGAACCTGGAGGGCGAAAAAATGTCCAAGTCCTTGGGCAACGTGCTCTCGGTGGACGAGTTGACCAAGAGGTGGGAACCCGAGACAATTCGCTATTTCCTGGTTTCCGCCCATTACCGGGCGCCGCTCAACTACAGTCCCGAGGCGTTGGAGACGGCCGGTAAATCCTTGGAGCGGCTGCGGGGCGCCTTGGATCGGCTGAAGGATCTCAAACAATATGCCGCCGGAAAAGAGGACAACCCGGCGCCGGCGGAGGTTCTGGACAGGGCGACCCGGAGTTACGAGGCGGCCATGGAGGACGACTTCAACACTCCGGCGGCCCTGGCGGCCATGTTCGATCTGGTGCGGGAAGTCAACGTCCGGGTCGATGCTGCCTGCTCTCCCCAATTGGTGTCCAGGGCGGAGGGGACGCTGCGGCGGATGGGTGGCATCCTCGGCTTGTTGGGGGAACGGGACAGGGGCGAACTTTCGGCGGAATTCGCGGCGTTGGTCCAGATGCGCGAGAGCGCCCGGCGCCGGCGCGATTGGGCGGAGGCCGACCGGATCCGGCAGGAGTTGGCCGGGAGGGGAATCCATTTGGAAGATACACCGGGGGGAGTACGCTGGAAAAGAGGGTAAAGGCGGTGGAACCGGGAGCCGCCCCGGGGTGCCGGTTGGATCTTTCGGTGTTGGCCTTGGCTTATCTGGGGGATGCCGTCTACGAGTTATCGGCCAGAAAGGCCATCCTGGAGAACGGGGTTTGCCGTCCGTCCGAACTGCACCGGCGCACGGTGGAACAGGTGCGAGCCCGGACCCAGGCCAGGATGGGACGCCTCCTCGAAGGCGCACTGACGGACGAGGAAAAGGAGATCTGCCGGCGGGGGCGCAACGCCAAGGGGAGAACCCCCGGAGCAGGTGGCGATGTTTTGGCTTACCGGTTGAGCACCGGACTGGAATCGCTGCTCGGTTACCTTTACCTGACGGGGCGTGGGGACAGGGCGGAACAAATCCAAACGTTGGGGCGCAAACTCTTGGCGGAAGAGGATGAACATGAGCAAAGCTGACGATCTTTTCGTTCACATGTGCCGGGACATCTTGGAGAATGGGGTATCTTCCGCCCGGGAGGTGGTCAGACCGAAGTGGTCCGACGGCACGCCGGCGCATACCATCAAGAAATTCGGCGTCGTCAACAGATACGATCTGGCCGCGGAGTTTCCGATAATGACCCTGAGGCCGACCAACTTCAAAGCGGCTATCGATGAAATTCTCTGGATTTGGCAGAAAAAGTCCAACAACATTCGCGATCTCGGCAGTCACATTTGGGACAGTTGGGCGGACCGGGAAGGCTCCATTGGGAAAGCCTACGGATATCAACTGGCCATCAAACATGAATACCCGGAAGGACAATTCGACCAGGTGGACCGGGTGCTTTATGATTTAAAACACAATCCCTACAGCCGCAGGATGATCACCAACATTTACAACCACAGTGATCTGCACCAGATGAATCTCTATCCTTGCGCCTACAGCTTGACTTTCAATGTTACCGGACGGAAGCTCAACGCCATATTGAACCAACGTTCCCAGGACGTTCTGACGGCGAATAATTGGAACGTGGTGCAATATGCGGTTCTCCTGCATATGTTCGCGCGGGCCAGCGACTTGGAGGTGGGGGAAATGGTGCATGTGATTGCTGATGCCCACATCTATGACAAGCACATCCCGCTGGTGCGCGAATTGCTGCGGAGGGAACCATACCCGGCGCCCCACCTGCTGTTCAACCCCACGGTCAAAGACTTCTATTCATTTCGGGTTACCGACTTCGGCCTGGAAGCTTACCAAAGCGGCGAACAAATCAAGCATATCCCCGTTGCGGTTTAAATTGAAGGCCGTCGTCTGCGTCGATTTAAACTGGGGGATCGGCTACCGGGGCAAACTGTTGGCGCGCATACCGGAAGACATGCGTCTTTTTCGGCGGCTGACTCTGGGTAAGACCGTGATCATGGGGAGGGGCACGTTTGAGTCACTGCCGGCGCCGTTGGAGGCAAGAGTGAACATCGTTTTGAGCCGGAGCCTGAACGCGAACGCGGTGCTTGTTTGCCGGTCCCTGGACGAACTTTTTCTGCGTTTGGAGGCATATCCGGCGGATGACGTATTCGTGATTGGAGGAGAAGCGATTTATTCTCAGCTGTTGCCCCATTGTACGCAAGCCTACGTCACCGAAATCGCGGCCAGATTTGACGCCGATAGGCACTTCGCCGATCTCAACCAGGACGAATCCTGGGTATTGAGGGGAAAAAGCGATTACAAAACCCACCATGACCTTCGCTACAGGTTTTTGGAATACTTTCACAATGGCTGACAACGAACGGGATGACCTGATCCCAGGAATCCATTCGGTTATGGCGGCGTTGGAGGCGGGCCGGCCACTGCACCGGATAATCCTGCAGAAAGGTTTTCGGGGACAGGGACAAACCCGGATCCGAGCCCGGGGACGGGAATTGGGCATTCCGGTGCAGGAAGTGGACAAAAAGGCACTGGAGGCCATGGCCGGCAAGGGACACCAGGGGGTGGTGGCCGTGGCGGCCTGCTTGGCCTACGCCACCGTGGAGGACATCCTGGCCAACGCCCGGAACAGGGAGGTGGATCCCCTGTTGTTGGTGTTGGACGAAGTTCAGGATCCACGCAACCTGGGCGCCTTGGCCAGGACGGCGGACGCGGCCGGTGCCCACGGGATCATCCTGGGAAAGCGCCGTTCGGCTGGGTTGACCGGGGCGGCGGCCAAGGCGGCGACTGGTTCCCTGGAGCGCCTGCCGGTGGCCAGGGTGACCAATATTTCCCGCGTGTTGGCCGAATTGCGGGAGCGCGGGATCTGGGTGGTCGGGTTGGATCCGGGGGGCGAAAAGCGCCTCTGGGACGCGGACTTGAAGGGCCCATTGGCTCTGGTCGTGGGTGGGGAGGAGAAGGGACTGGGGCGCCTGGTAAAGGAGAATTGCGATTTCTCCCTGAGTCTACCGATGTGGGGTGACATTTCTTCGTTGAACGTTACAGTGGCGGGAGCGGTTGCTCTTTATGAAGTTTTTCGGCAAAGACATGCGGCCAAGGGACGATAAATGGCCTTGACGTTTTTTGGCGATTAGGCATATAATATGAGCATATTGCAGTTCGTTCGGTAATATATTGTACGATGTTAGCCTTTTTTTAAAATTAGAATGTCTAACTGGAAAAGGTGCAGCTTCCACGTGCGGGCAATTGGGAGGCGGTTTAGTGAGTTTAGATCTCCAAGGGGAGATCTGTAGCGGGTTCGAAACCGTTGCAGACGAACAAGTGGTGGAACAAGCCCGCGGAGGGAGTACGTTTGCCCTCGAATTCTTAATAAATAAATATAAAAACTTTGTTAGAGCGAAAGCCCGGTCTTATTTTTTGATTGGGGCGGATAAGGAGGACATCATCCAGGAGGGGATGATCGGCCTCTACAAGGCCATTCGGGATTTTCGCAATGATAAATTGGCATCTTTCAGGGCATTTGCCGAACTTTGCATCACGCGGCAGATCATTACGGCCATCAAGACGGCCACCAGGCAGAAACATATTCCGTTGAATTCCTACGTTTCCCTGAACCGGCCAATCTACGACGAGGATTCGGATCGGACACTCCTGGACGTTCTTTCGGGGGCCAGGGTGAGCGATCCGGAGGAAATGATCATCAGCCGAGAAGAATTCTCCGGCATCGAGGAAAAAATGGGGGAGATCTTGAGCGATCTGGAGTGGCAGGTGCTCATGTCCTACCTTGACGGCAAGTCGTACGAGGAAATCGCTCGGGATCTGCGGCGACACGTCAAATCCATCGATAACGCACTGCAGAGGGTGAAACGCAAACTGGAGCGATACCTGGACGGCCGCGGTGGTGGCGGTGAGCGGGTAGCCTTGCAGCGGGTTGGAACCTGAACCGTTACGGAAAGAAATTGCGGCCTGCCGGATTTGTCCGCGAATGACTCCGCTCCCGGCGGTGGAGCGGGGAAGGATTCCGAGTCCATTTTTGGTGGTGGGACAGGCTCCGGCCAAAGGGGATGGCCTGAAGTATTTGCCGTTCGGCAACCCCGGAGGCGGCGGAGGGCTTTTTCGCTGGCTGGAGGAGGAGAAAATAGAAGGGGAACGCTTCAGGGCCGGGGCCTACCTGACGGCTTTGGTTAAGTGTTACCCCGGCAAGGGAACCGGGGGGAAGGGGGACCGGCCGCCATCGCGACTGGAATGCGAAAACTGCGTGCCTTTTTTGGAGCGGGAGTTGGCCTTGGTCCGACCGAAAGTGATCATTACGGTGGGAACTCTGGCTCTGGGACGCTTTTTGCCGGGTGTGTCACTCAATGAAGCCGTGGGGCGGGAGTTTGCCAAAGCCGGCGTGACGGTCATTCCGTTGCCGCATCCTTCGGGAGTGAGCCTCTGGAACAACGAACCCGCCAACCGCGAACTGAGGCGGCGAGCGGTGGCCTTGTTGGCGGAAAAGTGGTTTGGGTGAGGCGAGTCAAAAGACCGCCGAAAGGCGGCCCCAAACAAATCCGAACCCGAATTTTCTGGCGGAGGGGGAGGGATTCGAACCCTCGCTGGAGTTGCACCCCACTACAGGTTTAGCAAACCCGCCCCTTCAACCACTTGGGTACCCCTCCGCGGTCGTCCTTTAGGATATAACGGGATGGGGTCGGATGTCAAGCGAGCCGTCCGGGGGAAAAGTAGCTTGCAAACGGGTAGGCGGTGATGTTATAATGCGGGTCGCGGGTGGGCTGGCGTAGCTCAATGGCAGAGCAGCTGATTTGTAATCAGCAGGTTAAGGGTTCAAATCCCCTCGCCAGCTCCAAGAGAGGCATGGAGGGGTTCCCGAGTGGTTAAAGGGAGCAGACTGTAAATCTGCCGGCGCTGCCTTCGCTGGTTCGAATCCAGCCCCCTCCACCATGATAAGTGGGTTGATCCTAAGGAAACGGGCCGTTTTGAATGGCCGAATAATCGCGGGGTGGAGCAGTCAGGTAGCTCGTCGGGCTCATAACCCGAAGGTCGTAGGTTCAAATCCTGCCCCCGCAACCAAACGCTGATGTAGCTCAGTCGGTAGAGCACCTGCATGGTAAGCAGGAGGTCTCCGGTTCGATCCCGGACATCAGCTCCACAAGAAAACCAAGCAGCCGTAAGGCTGCTTTCGCTTTTGTTCCACGGATGTTCCACGGAAAAAAGCAAATAGTCCTCAAAACAGTCCTCAATTTAGTGATAAACAACCGCCAATAAGGGCAAAGAACGGGAACCGGAGCACCTCGGCCCGAACAGATTAGGGGGTGGGGGTCTGTCGGTGAAGCCGCGGCCTGCGTGATGAGGAGGGCTGGACGCAGGAACGGATCGCGCAGGCGAAGGGGTGCAGTCAACCTGACGTAGCCTTGCGACAGAAATTCCACGGAATGTCTTCGCGGATCAAGAAGGCGGTATTGGACGGTAACCTGTCGGAAGGCCACTTGACGGCCATTTCCGGGGTAGTATTGGACGTCCAATATTCCCACCGGCTCACCACGGCCCAGGCGTGGGAGGAGCTTGCCGCTAAAAGTGAAAAAAAACGGAGAGGGATTGCAGGATTTGGCTTGGCAATGTAGAATAAGTCTATATCGCGAGTGGTGCCGCGACGAAAAAGGCCCTGTTCCTTGGGGGTGTGCATCACCGCCCCCGGGGAAGAGAGCCTTTTTCATTTAAAAAAAAGAAACCGGGGCGAAAAAAAGAAGCCCCGCCCGGTGGTTGCCGGGGACGGTGAAGCCGTTGAAAACATTGGTGCCAACCCCATAGAGGGAATGAGGCGCAAGGTTTTTGGCGGCTTTTCATTTTCCGGCCCAAAAAAATAAAAATCCCCCGGCGTCAACCCGGGGGACAGAAGGAGAGATACCATGCAAGGCAATGATACCACACCGGAAAACTTAATCAACCCCGAAACCGGCAAATTAGTAGCTGTGACGGCGTTGCTGGAGGCCGGGGAAAGCTTGCGTAAAAGCGGAAGGGAGGGGCACCATTACGTGCAAACATATTACGAGGAGGAAGACGGAAACGGCAACAAGGTGCCAACACCGATGGCGGCGTTGTTGGGGATGTCGATGCCCGCGAGAGCGACGGTCCCGATTTTGGGCCAACATATCGCCTGGTTGACGAACGAATTGTTGGCTCCTAACCACAAATTGGCAACCTACGAAACACTAGGGAAACTGCTTCGGGTAAAAGATACGCAGGTTAAGAAAATCATCAAGGAATTGGATGACGGCAATTATCTAGTGAGGTTTCGCGATCTGCGAGGCAGGACACATTTTATCGTCAACCCCCGCTGCTTTTACCGCGGGTACGATGTTTGCCGGGAAGTAATTGTAGAGATGTATGATCGCGCGCGGCGGGAAAATTTGACTACGGCTGAATTGTGGGACGCAAAGCGGCAAATCAAAGAGATGATAGTAAAAACGAAAGCGTCAAAGCGCGTGGGCAGGGTGATTAATCTATTCCCCTGATCCAAGGAGATCGGAAAAGATCGGCCTTTCGGACCCGATCTTTTCTTTGATTTTGGTTGTGAAAAGTTTCTCATAGGGGGTC
>JAJZBP010000221.1 GCA_021798855.1 Bacillota bacterium | reverse complement strand
CGGTGATCCTCTCGGAGGAGACGGCGGTCGGGGATTTTCCGGTGGAGGCGGTGGCCTTTTTGGCGTCCCTGGCGCAAACGGTGGAGCGGGCCTTTCCGCCGGGAGACAGTCCGGGCCGGAAGCTTTCGGACGCCACCCGGGCCATCTCCAGAGCGGGTTGCCAGGTGGCGGCGGCCGTGGGCGCCGCAGCCATCGTCACCGCCACCAGTTCCGGACATACGGCCAGGCAGGTGGCCATGCACCGGCCGAATGTCCCGATCATCGCCGTGACCCCCTTCGAGGAAGTGGCGCGGCGGTTGCAAATGGTCTGGGGCGTATTCCCCTGGGTGGGAGAAGGGGGCACCTCGGCCGATCAGGTGATTGAGGAGGCCGGCGCGGCGGCTCTGGCTTCGGGGTTGGTCAGGGAAGGGGAAACGGTGGTGATCACGGCCGGCGTCCCGGTGGGGATACCGGGGACGACCAACATGATCAAGGTTGAGGTGGTGGGCTGGGACTGAACGGGCGAAACCCCGGGGAGATCCCCGGGGTTTCGGCGCGAATAAGCTTATTTAAGGTGACCGTGTATCCAAACGCCGAAAAGGCCCAAAACGAGCAAGGCCAAACCGGCAAAGCTGACCATGATGGATTTTCGCGTCAGAGGGCTTCCCCATCCAGTTTGGCGCACGTCCCCGACCAGACGGTTGATGCCGTTGAAGAGGGCCATCATGCCCAGGAACAGGATCAGCCCGATGATTATCCCCACGTGTACCCGCCCGGCGGCGGGAGCCGCAAACCGGGCCGTCCCCCCTTTTTCCTGCGTGCATGTCACAAAAGTAATCTTTAGTATTTCGAAAATTATATTCGGGCTCTGAGCCGATTATTCCTTCCGTGTTTTGGCGAAAAAGGCCGGAAAGCGTTCGCGTTGCCAAGGCATTTTCATGGAACGGTTATTTTTTTACCCTGGCCTTCCTGCAAAATGCGAGGGTAAACTCAGGTGTCGGGGACAATCTAAGAGCAGATTCCGCTGAAAGAGGGTGAATCGAATGGCTCGTGGATCGGCCAGCGGCCGGCAATTGGTTACCGGAGCGCACAAGGCCCTGGACAATATGAAGTACGAGATCGCCAGCGAATTGGGCGTTCCCGTGAAACAGGGTTCCGAGGACTACTGGGGTAACGTTTCTTCCAGGGAATGCGGTAGGGTTGGCGGAAACATGGTGAAGCGCCTCGTCCAGCAGGCGGAGCAGAATCTGGCCGGCAAGTAACCAGAGCGACACCGAAAGAAGAGGCCGTCTCGACGGCCTCTTCTTTCTACCAGGGAGGAAGGAAATCATGGGAAAAATTCCTGCCGGCATCTTGGCGACGGTTTTGCTGTTTGGAGCGACGGCCTGCGGCACGCAACCGGCTCCGAAGCCGGCGTCAGTTTTCCCCGTCCTGCGGGGAAAACTGTTTCCGGCGCCGCCGGGGGACCATGGCGGTCCGCGTTGGGTTTACGTTCCTCCCGGGAACACGGTGCGGTCCTATCCACACAGATTCGGGGGGGGCGGCGCTCCCGGCAAAACCAGCAAGGTGCCGGCCCAAGGGCAGGCGCCGGCCCAGGAAAACGGGTATTGGCTTTACGTTGGGCCCCCCGGCAGTGCGCCTCGCTGAGACCGAACGGCGTGGGCGGCGAAGGTCACCCGGCCCGTTGGTGGGTTTCCCGCGTGGCCAGAGCGATCCATAGTCCCGACGCGGCCTCGATCGTGGCGGTGAGCCAGATGGCCGGTGGGATTTGGTGGGTCACCTGCGCCACCAGGCCGAGGAGAAGGGCGCCGATGGCATAGCCCGTATCCCGCCAGTAGCGGTAGGTGCCCAGAATTCGCCCCCGTTCCAGGGGCGGGGCGATATCGGACATGGCGGCGATCAGATTGGGATAGAGCAGGGCCATGCCGGTGCCCATCACCGCGGACGAAATCATCCAGGCACCGAAATGGTGGGTCAGGGCCGTGCCGGCCAGTCCCAAGGAAAGCAAGCAGAAACCGGTGACTATCGGACGTTTGCGTCCGAACCGGTCGGCCAGATGACCGGTTCCCAACTGGAGCAGGCCCCAAATCATGGCGTAACCACCGGTGATCCATCCGATGTCCACCACTCCCAGTCCGTGGGCTGCGAAATAAAGAGGGAACATCACCCAGACCAGAGCGTCGGCGATTTTGTTGGCGGCGCCGCCCTGGCAAAGCGTCCGGTAGGTAACGTCCCGGAAGGATACCCGCACGAAGGTGGTCCATAACCCACCGGTTTGAGTGGCTGTGTTTCCCGGCGGCGTTGCGTTTTGGTCGTGTTCGCTACGAACCCAGGCGAAGGTGTCGCGCACCCATAGGAGTGTCAAGAAGGCCAGGAGGACGGCGCCGAGGCCAAAACCGAGCAGGGTCCATCGGGGTCCGTAAACGGGGGCCAGGTAGCCCGTCGCCAATCCCGCCAAACCGACGGCCACATAGCCGGCGGTTTCGTTGATGCCGACGGCCAGTCCCCGCTGCCGGTCGCCGGCGAGATCGATCTGGCTGGTGACCGTCATGGTCCAGGTGAATCCCTGGTTCACTCCGAGAAAAACATTGGCGGCCACGACCCACCACCAGTTGGGGGCAAAAAAGATCAGGAATGGTATGGGGACGGCGGCCAGCCAGCCGAGAGCCAGAACGCGCCGGCGGCCGACTTGGTCCGACAAGGCGCCGGCGAAAAAATTGAGCGCTCCCTTGACCAGGCCGAAGGAAATGACGAAGGAAGACAGGAAGAAAAAAGCTCCGTTGGCAACTCCGAAATCGCGACTCATGGCCGGCAGCACGTTTCTTTCCATCCCGATGATCAGGCCGACGAAAAAAACCTGGACGGTTTGCAACAGGAACTGGCCAAGGTTGGCGCCGATGCCTCTTTCATGGCGGGTGGCAACCTGTTCCGTGAGCATTCCCGATCCCCCTCATTCCCGGTTGGGCGGCGTTATCGAGACGATGCCCGGCGCCATTCTCCGATACCGGCGTCCAGCCGAACGGCCTGGAAGCCATGTTCCCGCAGAGCTTGGACGGCTTCCACCGCGTACACGCAGTACCGTCCTCGGCAATAGGCCACTATGGGGTAATCTTTGGGCAGACCGGAAATTTGGGTGGCGAGGTCGGCCACCGGCAGCGAAATCGCGCCGGGGATGTGCCCGAAAGCGAACTCTTCCGGCGGCCGCACGTCGATGAGGCGCACGTCACCCGTTTCCATCCGGGCGGTCAACTCCTCCAGGGTGATGGGTTGCAACGCATCCAGGTCGGCGAGGAACTCGTCGCGCAGCCAGCGGACCTCCGCCAGCAGATCTTCGCTCAGGCTCTGCAGCAGCAACGAAAGGTCCGCGACCTTTTCGCTGGATAGGCGGTAAAGCGAGCTGGTGCCACGCTTTTCAAATTGGACGAGGCGCGCCTGTAAAAGAACCTGCAGGTGCCGGGAGACGTTGGCCAGGCCGAGACCCGTTTCGGCAACCAGGTTTTCCACGTTTTTCGGCCCCTGCGCCAGAAGATCCAGGATTTCCATGCGACGTGAACTGGACAAAGCCTTGCCGATCCTGCCAAATTGAGCGTAAACCGCATCCTTCCATTCCCTTTTCTCCACGCAAAGCACTCCATTCAAATAATCAATTGAATTATTGATTAGTATAGCTCTTCCCTCGGGGAGATGCAAGGGATGGCGAA
>JAJZBP010000220.1 GCA_021798855.1 Bacillota bacterium | reverse complement strand
GCCCTGTCCGGCGATGGGCGAGATCACGCCTTCGCCCTTTGCGGTCTCCTTTGCGCCCCTGACCCCGATCATGCGGCTGCAAGCCCCGGAGGAAATCGCGGCCTTGGCGGCCGACCTGGGGTTGGCCATGATCCCATCCCCGCGGCTCGATCTGCCTTCGGGGAAACAGTTTCAAACCCTACTGTTTCGCCGGCCATAACTATTGAGGGAAAACAATGTAAGCCGCGACCTGCCATACTGGGGCGGAATTGTCCCCCGTTGTGCTAATATACAAGCAGGCATTCACATGGAGGGATGAGCATGAAGGCCGTGGCCGTGGCGCCCGCCGTTCCTCTCGGAAAGATTAAGACCTTTGGTGTTTTCGGGCCCAAGTATGAGGTTGGTGAACCGCTTCGCCCACTGGAAGATGGAGATTGGCTGGTTAAGATTAGACTGGTGGAAACAGGGGAAGAAACCGAATATCGTTACACCCGAATGTCAAACGACCCGGAGGCGCGGTGATGTACGCCGTGGCATTCGACCTGGTTGTAGCGGATACCGAGGAGCATCATCCGAAAGGTGTCTCTCAGGCGTATGCCGACATTGGTTCAATTTTGAACGAGCACGGGTTTCGCCGTGTGCAAGGTAGTCTCTATGTTACCGATAACGAAGACATGGCCAATCTATTTCGGGCCATGCAAGTATTACGCGCACAACCGTGGTTCCCTGAGTCGGTGCGGGACATCAGGGCTTTTCGCATCGAACAATGGTCTGATTTTACCGGTATAATAAAAGAACGGCAACCAAGGAAGCTCATTTAGAGGGGCCATCCATCGCGAGGTGGTCCCTTTATTTACGTTGCTTTGGTGTCGGAATACGTCGGTCCGTCCTGGCCTTGTCCAAATTGCGCGGCCTGCTCAAGCCCGGCGGTCTTTTGAGCGTGTTGTTGCAGTTGCCCTGTCCGACGATGGACGAGATCACGCCTTCGCCCTTTGCGGTCTCCTTTGCGCCCCTGACCCCGATCATGCGGCTGCAAGCCCCGGAGGAAATCGCGGCCCTGGCGGCCGACCTGGGGTTGGCCAGGATCCCGTCCCCGCGGCTCGATCTGCCTTCGGGGAAACAGTTTCAAACCCTTGAATTTGTGCGGCACACCGTGCAATTGGCCTATCAGCGTTATGACTGCAATAACGGCGAAATTTTAGAGGACCTTGGCCAAACCCTGCGTCTTTGCTACGACTGTTTAAAGGAATCCGACGACCTTGATGAAGATGAACTGTGTCCTTCCTGCAGGATATAAGCTCGTTCAGCGGGGATATCGTCAGCGGCCGGTACGATCCGGAGCGAGCCTTCCGGAAAGTTAACCGGCGGATCAAGAACGTGAAGTTCAGGCAAGCTTTCTTCATGGCCATTATACCGGTCGAGCCGCCCGGGGGATCGGGGCGCCGGGGTGTCCACTATTTTGGCTCCGGAAAGATGTCTTTCCTTGCGGCGCCGGTGCCGTCCCGGTTGGGGGAGAGCTTGACGGCGATTTTGCCGGTGGGCTCCATGGTGGCCATCTCCACGTCGGCCAAATTGGTTACCTGTTTGGCCCGCAATTCCGACAAGAGGATTTGGCGGGAGATTTTGGCTTTATCCAGACCGCTTGGGGATATTTCTCCGTTTTGCACCAGGACGGTTTCAGTTTCACCGACGGCGGAACGAAAGGCCGGGCAACGCCTCTCCAAGTTGGCATAAACCCATTGGGAGCCTGTCCAGGTAACCAAGGTCAGCAGGGCGGCCCAGAGGGGCACCTTGGGGTTCAGGGAGGCGACGGCGGCGATACTCCCAACGGTGATCCCGACCACGAAATCGATGGTGGTCATCTGGGCCACGATCCGCCGGCCCATGAAATGCGCCAAAACCACCAGGGCGACGGCGATAATCAAACTGCGGGCGATATATTCGTACCAGGGCATAACCAATCTCCTCCAGGCGCGGCGCGCCGTCACTTGATCTAGGGTTAAGCGGATGGGGAGATGTTATGCGCCGATTCGGCTCGCCGCGCCGGCGGTTTTCCATACCGCTTTTGTGTCGGGCCGTCGGCCCGTGGAATTCGGCGCCGGCAGATCGCAACACCTCGATTGGAAAAATATCAACAGGGATTATTCATCCCGGACGCGAACCACCAAATATAACTGGGGAAGCTCGGATGATGTTGTTTTTTGGATGGAATTGCTGGCTTTTTAGCCGGTTCCAGAGCACAGGCGGATGAATGGCGTGTGAAATACACAGCGGCCGGCGGTCAACGCCGCCGAGAGGAGGCTGGGGAAATGAGCGGAAAGCAAAACATCCTGTTCCTGCCCGGCGCCGCCGGCGCCCCCGAGTTTTGGCACGGGGTGGGGGAACGGCTGCCTGCTGCTTGGAACAAAACGTATTTGGCCTGGCCGGGGCTGGGCAACCAAGCCCATCGCCGCGACGTCAACGGCTTAGCCGACCTGGTGGCCCTGGCCGAAAGCGCCATGAACGGCCCGACCGTTCTCGTTGCCCAGTCCATGGGGGGCGTCGTTGCGATCAGGCTGGCTTTGCGACACCCGGAACGGATCACCCGCTTGGTCCTGACGGCGACCTCCGGGGGTCTGGATATGGCCGCTTTGGGGGCGGTGGATTGGCGCCTAAACTACTTGGAGAATTTCCCGGCCGCCGCCCGTTGGATCACCGAATTTCGCTCCGATTTGACGGCGGAAATCCCGGCGATCAGCATCCCCACGCTGCTGATCTGGGGTGACGCCGATCCCATCAGCCCCTTGGCCGCCGGCAGGCGCCTGAGTCGGTTGCTCCCGAATTCGCAGTTGGCGGTCGTCACGGGCGGAACCCATTCCCTGGCGGCCGACCACCCGGAAAAGGTTGCTTTGCTGGTTCAAAAGACGTTGGCTTAACAAAGAGAAAACCGCCGATTCGAGCCAGGATCGGCTGTTCGGCGAAACATCAAAGAGAAGTCCCCCATGCCGGCGGAGCGACCCTATTTTCAATCCGAAAACCTTGGCAAGGGCCGGTTGTTGCGAAGTTTGCAACAGCCGGCCCGGCGTCTTTATTCACGTGCGCTGTCCCGGAGAGAAAGCCAAAGCCCTCCATCTCGGCAAAATTCCGCGCCTGTTCGGCCAGCCCGTCGGCCTTGACCCCGCGCCGGAAAAAACGCCGCCCCTTCCCGCCCACCAGGGAGGACGCCACCTCGTTTCACCCCCCCCCGCCACGCCGCCGGTGCATTACTTTAATCTCAGGTTGATTTTGTCGCTAAGCTTGGTTGCCAAGCTTTTAAAATCTTCATGACAAACTTCAACCAAGCGGGCGTGGCTGCCGATGGCTCCGTCCACGGCCTTTAAATCAAACATGGGTTTGCGCGCTTCGTGGGACATCGGCATCAAACTTCGATAATTTCGTAACGAAGCCAAACAATGGGGATCATCTTTGGCGGCAATGCTGGTCGGGGTTTGAAACAAAATGTTTTCGGCGTAGACCTGTGGTATCCTGGCCAACCAACGGCCGAAAGCCTGGACCGGCCGGTCCAAGCGCACCTCATGTTGGAAGACCACGTAACCGACCGGCTTCATTTTGCCTTCAGGCAACGGAATATCCTTAATCTTACCGGCCGCTTCCTGCATTCTTCTCCACTGCTCACGCCAACCTTGCAGCATTGGTCCCGAGTTTCGCAAGCCCTGCAGCGAGAATAAGTCCGGGGCCAGCG
>JAJZBP010000219.1 GCA_021798855.1 Bacillota bacterium | reverse complement strand
ACCTGCAGCACCACCAAGACGAACAAACCGCTGTTGACCGGTTTGGAAACCGGAATCTGACCGGCGGACGTTATGGACGGTCCGAGCGTCAACAACCGGCTTTGGGATTGCCAGACGAACCACAAAACGATGAAGGCGCCTACGACCATTTGGGTTACGACGGTGAAGATGATCAGGGGGAGCGTATCTCCCATGCCCATGTCAAGCCCTCCTCACTTGGACCCCCATGGCGGGGGGAATAAACCGCACCGATGGGCCGGTGATCGACGGGTCGGGAAAACCGGATACGCGGGCCACCGTGTTTCGAACGCTGGGGGAATCCATGTGGGCCAGTTTCAATGCCCCCATCGAACAGGCATCCACACACTGGGGCAACTTCCCCTGATCGATCCTCTGGTAACACAGCATACACTTTTCCACCTTGCCATAATGGGGGTTGTACTGCGGAGCCCCATAGGGACAGGCCATCACGCAACTGCGACACCCAATGCAGCGCGCGTGGTCCTGAATCACTATCCCATCCGAGCGCTTGGTGTAGGCGCCCACCGGACAAACTCTGAGGCATTCGGGACGTGCACAGTGATTGCAGGAAATGGACATGAAAACCCAGAGCGGCTGCGGGTAACTTTTTCCGTTCATTTGGTAAAGCCGCCGCCACTGAGCGATGGCATCGGTTTGGTACAAATTCTTGCAGGCCATGGCGCAACTTTCACAACCGATGCATTTTTCCATGTCGACCAAAAAACCCAACTGCATCCTTTGCACCTCCTTTTAAACTCGAGTTACGTTCACCCAGTTGTCATGAAAAGCCAGGCCCGGACTGCCGGTGGCCTTGGCGCCCATGTCCGTCGGCGTAGCCGAGAGGGTGTAATTCAGGTCATAATCCAGACCCGGATACCAGGCCTCATAAGCGGCCAAGGTGGACTGAGGCACCGTGGTGGTCACCCGACATTTGAGCGTAACCCAGCCCAGGGCGTTGTACACCTTGACCACATCTCCATCCCGGATCCCTTTTTCGGCCGCCAAGCGCGGGTGAATTTCCACCCAGGGTTCGGGATTGGTAACCAGCAACCAGTCCAGGTTCTGAAACTGGGAGTGCAACCCCAATTTCCAATGGGGAGTTATAAACCGGTAAGGGTATTTCCCCGGATCGGGCGGTTTCATTTCTTCCAGATACGCGGGTAACGGATTGTGCCCCCACTTCTGGGATTCCTGCGAATAGAGCTCGTACTTGCCGGATGGAGTCTCGTATTTGCCGTTGGCCCAAGCAGCCGCCGGCAGGTTGGCCTTGCGCGGCCCCTTGAACAATTCACGCCAGTCCTGGATGCCCAGCAGCTTGTACATCTTGGGGTTGAATTCCATCCCCAGCCACTCCTGCATGTCCCCACTGACCGGGTAGGTGCAGGATCCGGGTTCCAACTGGTTCATCCGGCGCGACAGGGCCATGGCGATTTCCACGTCACCCTTGCTTTCGAACAACGGCTTGATTGCCTGTTGATTGATCGCTACCCAGTAATGCCAGTAGCTGGAATCAACCCCCCAATATTCAAACTGGGTGGTGCACGGCAGGACTATGTCCGATAGCTTGGCCGAACGATTGAAGAACTGATCCACGGTGACCACCAGTTCCATCGAGCGGAAGGCCTTGGCCACCACTCCGGACTCCGGATCTTGGGACATGGGGTTGCGACACGCGATCCAAAGCATCTTGATCGGCGGGTTCGTGGTTCCCAATACGTCCGCCCCAAAATTGTTGATGTCCACAGACCGGTTGGTCATGGTGCCGTCCGGCTTGCTCACTCCCTTCGATCCGGCCGGAGGTCCGAAGCTCATGGCGTGGTAATTGAATCCCCAGGTTTGCAGGTTGCCGTAATTGGCTCCGCCGCCGGTGCGACCCATATTGCCGGTGATGGCCGCCAGGGCATCGATGGCCCGGACGGTTTGCCCGCCGTTGATGTGGCGCTGCAGTCCATAACCGATCCAGATGTTGGCGGGGGCGGTGGTGGCATATTCCCGCGCCAGGGTCTCGATCACAACTTGCGGCACCCCGGTCTTCTCGGCAGCCCAGGGCAGAGTGACCTGGTTGCGCAGGTAGGTGGCGAAACGCTGCCAGCCCAGGACGTGGTTTTGCAAATAGGCTTGGTTGTAAAGGCCGTGGTCCAGAATGTAGCGGGCCATGCCCAAGGCCAAAGCGCCGTCGGTGCTGGCCTTGATCTGGATATACAGATCGGCCTTGGAAGCAGTCTGGGTGATCAGGGGATCAATCACCACTATTTTGGCTCCCCGTTTTCTGGCATCTTCGACAAAATGCATTCCATGCACGGAAGTCCAGGCTGGGTTGGTGCCCCACAGGATCAAGTAGCGGGCATCAACCATCGCCTCCGGATCCGAGTTGTACAAGGTCCCCATGTCGAACGTCTGGGCATCAATGCCCGCCGGCCAGCAGGGAGTACCCAACGCTTGGGTGGTATACCCGATGCTGGACATCATCCCCTCGACCGCATAATGCATGATTTCGAAGTTGCCGGAATACTTGTCGAGGCAAACCGGAAGAGTGGAACCGTAACGTTTCTTCAGGTCCAGGATCTTGCGGGCGATGATGTCCATGGCTTCATCCCAACTGATCCGTTGCCATTTGCCACTGCCCCGGCCGCCAACCTGGCGCATGGGGTATTTGATCCGGTCCGGACTGTAAACCCGTCGGGTATAGGAATAACCCTTGGGACAGAGACGTCCCCGGGTATAGGTGTTTATCGGATCACCTTCAACCCTTTTCAACACTCCGTTTTGGACGTAGGAAAGCATACTGCAGGTGTCGTAGCAGTTGCGGGGGCAGGCATTCCGATACACTTGGACGTTACCGTTGCCGCCGGCCATCGCCGTCGGTCCCACCTTCCAGAGGAGATCAAGGTTGAACAGGCCTTCCGTGGCCGCCGCGGCCCCGGCTATCGCGGTGCCTTTGAGAAAAGTACGGCGGGTCAGCGGCCGTTTCCAGACGGGAACCTTGCCCTCCCCGTTGTCTTCCTTCACTGGTACATCCTCCTTTTCGGGCGTTAACTCGTCGGATAAACTGCAGTCGACGTCTCCCCTCGAAATATCGGCGGCGAAGGAACAATGGTGGCGGCTATTGCTTGATGGTGGCTCCTCCTCCTTTCCCCATCTCGCTCAGTTCCCGAAAGGGATGCCCTCCATATTGGGGATTAAACGCTCCGCTTTGCACCACGGACGCCTTCCCGCCGACGCCACAGCCCGCTATGAACAACGACAGCGAACCAACAACCAGGATTGCCATAAACAGCCGAAACGTCCTTTTATCCAAATTCTCCACCTCCTTAGTTAGGGATAAAGTTGTTGCTCAAAGTTTTGAATGAATTCTGTTAAAATTATTTTTGCCCTTTGTGATGCAATGCAAAAAAATACCCCCTTTTTTGCAACTTCGTCCAATACGACGTCGCCCAGGGGTAAATATTCGGTGAACCCGTTGGTCCAGATGCAGCCGGAATAGCCCAAGTCCGGCCACGGGTGACACAATACTTGAAAAGGAGGGAGCCTTGCCCCAAATAAGGGCCGACGGTCCTCGGGGCGTAAACGCCCCTGCGCCACGAGCCAGGCCCCCCCAACCAATCCGAACCTTGACCCCTCCCTACCTGCCCCAATTTAATGGGGCAACGGTGGGGTTGGCATCCGGCATTATACTCGCCTTCGCGATGGATGACATTGGATGCCTCCTGCCAACCCTTTGAC
>JAJZBP010000218.1 GCA_021798855.1 Bacillota bacterium | reverse complement strand
CCGATCTGCCGCCCGGGGCGGCTCCCGTGCCATAAGCGTCGCGGTCCTCTCGGGGGGATTGGATTCAGGCGTAGCCCTGGCCCTGGTCAGGGAATCAGGCGGGCGGGACGATGGGGTCGTCCTCGGCCTGACCTTCCTTTACGGGCAAAAGGCCGCCCGGCGGGAGCGGCTGGCCGCCGCCGCCATCTGCCGGCATTACGGCGTCGTCCACCGGGTTGTGGAACTGCCCTTCCTGGCGGACCTAACCCACACCGCCCTGGTTGACCCCGGCCGGGAACCGCCGCGTCCGGATTCAGGGGACCTGGACGACCCGGTGCGGGCGCGGGCAACGGCGGCGGCGGTCTGGGTGCCCAACCGCAATGGCCTCTTCCTGAACGTGGCCGCCTGTTACGCCGAAAGCATGGGCGCGGGTCGCCTGATCACGGGGTTCAACGCCGAGGAAGGGGCGACCTTCCCCGACAACACGCCCGCGTTCGTCCGGGCCGCCAATGCGGCGCTTCGCTTTTCCACGGCCAACCGGGTGGAGGTGGTCTCCCCCGTGGCCGGTTGGGACAAGGCTCGCATCCTGACCGAGGCCCTGCGCCTGGGATTTCCCCTGGACGCCGTTTGGAGCTGTTACCTGGGAGGGGAGCGACCGTGCGGCCTTTGCGAGAGTTGCCGGCGTTCACGGCGGGCCTGCGCCGCCGTGGGACGGCCCGAATTATGGGAACGGTTGGGGAGACTTTGAGCCTTCGGACGGACCGGGAAGCGAGGGAAGGGCGATGGAGAAAAAGTACGTTGACCAGTGGATCGACTACGACGGCAGCCAGTTGACCTCGCTTTGGGCCCTGCGCCGGTTCGCCGTGCAGGGGGACAGCATCGTCGCCTTCGAAGGCGGCTGCCTGGTCGAAGGGGAGAACCTGGTCGATCAGGTGGACTACCTGGCGGGTGACCTGATCCGCAGCGAGCACATGCTCCACTTCCTGGTGGAGCACTTCGACGCCGGGCCGGACTTGGCCAGGACCATCCTGCGCCAACGCCTGCTCATCTGCATCGTCCGGGAGGCGTTGGCCGAATTGGCCCCGGAGGCGCCGGTCATGCGCCGCGGCGACGACCTTTACCTGGGCGAGCGGAAACTGTCCGTGTCCATCGCCACCGTTTCGCCGGTGTCCGGGCACATCCACGCCGGGCTCAACGTCACCGGCGTCACCGCGCCGATCCCCGCCGTCGGCCTGGAGGAAATCGGCGTTGCTCCCCTGGAGTTCGCCTGGCGCGTCCTGGATGCCTACGCCGCCGAGGAGGAGAAAATGTCCGCCGCCAGAACCAAGGTGCGCTGGGTGCCGTGACCACCGCAGCCGCCGGCGTCGCGGGCGCCTGGATCGACGAACTTTTTTCCTCCTGGCAGGGGGAGGGGCTTTGGCTCGGCTGCCGCCAACTCTTCCTGCGCTTTTCCGGCTGCAACCTGCGCTGCGCCTACTGCGACACGCCTTCGGCCTTGGAGCGGCAACCCGGATTCCGCAGCGGAGCCGGTCGCCGGCCCAACCCCATCGGCGTCGCTGCACTGCTGGCCATCCTGGAGGAGGCGGACCTGGCCGCCCACCACTCCGTCAGCTTCACCGGCGGGGAACCCCTGCTCCAGGCCGAATGCCTCCTCCCCCTGGCCGCAGGGATCAAGGCCCGCGGCGGGCGCGTCTACCTGGAGACCAACGGGAGTCTCCCCGACGCCCTGCCGCCCCTGCTGCCGCATACCGACTTCGTGTCCATGGACTGGAAACTACCCTCCGCCACCGGCGCCGACTCAGGCTGCAACCACGCGGAATTCCTGCGGCTTTGCCGGGGGAAACCCCTGCAGGTGAAGGTCGTCTGCGCCGCCGCCACCGGCGACGACGAGGTGGAGGCGGCGGCCGCAGGCGTCGCGGCCATCGGGCGGGACATACCCCTCGTCCTGCAACCGGCGTCCGAACCCGGGGGAGGTTGGGCCGTGGGTTGGGGGCGCCTGGCGGCGCTGGAGCGGATTTGCGCCCCCCACCTGCAGGAGGTCCGGATCATCCCCCAAATGCACAGACTGCTCAACCTGCCTTGAGGGGGAAAATGCCATGAAAGACGTACAAAGCCAGCCCGACGACCGAGGGGTGGATATCCAGAAAGTAGGCGTCAAGCAACTCTTCCTGCCCCTGAACATCGAGGAGAAAGGAGGCGGTTACCAGGCGGTCACCGCCTCCATCCGGGCGTCGGTCGGACTGCCCCGCGATTTCAAGGGCACCCACATGAGCCGTTTCCTGGAAGTGCTGGAGGGGTGGAGCAAACGAGCCATCTCCACCCGCCAGGTCTCGGCCATCCTGCAGGACCTTTCCCGCGGTCTGGGAGCCGGGAGCGCCCAGTTGGAGCTGCGTTTCCGCTACTTCGTCAAGAAAAAGGCCCCGGTGAGCGGCAAGGAAAGCCTGATGGGCTACACCTGCTTCTTCGCCGGGGAAATGAACGGCGCGGAATACGACTTCATCCAGGGCGCCGAGGTGCCCGTGCTCTCCCTTTGCCCCTGCAGCCGGGAGATCAGCGCCTACGGCGCCCACAACCAAAGGACCATGATCCGGGCGCGGTTGCGGCCGCGACACATGTTCTGGCTGGAGGACCTGATCGGCGCCCTGGAGGGTCAGGGAAGCTCGCCCATTTACCCGCTCCTGAAGCGGGAGGACGAAAAGTACGTCACCGAGCATTCCTACATGAACCCCAAGTTCGTCGAGGACATCCTGCGGGACTGCGTCCTGTTTCTGCGGCGGGATCCCCGCGCCGGTTGGTTCGAGGTCGAATGCGAAAGCCTCGAGTCCATCCACGACCACAGCGCATTTGCCCATCACCTGGAGGGAGAGGAAACAAGTGGCCGAAAAACATAAGTTTCCCGCGGAACACGCCGCGCGCTTGGACAACCCCGAACGGCGGCGCCTGCTGCCGCCGGAGGAAATCCTGCAGTTCATGGGGCTTGCGCCGGGGGATTCCCTGGTGGACGTGGGGTGCGGCACGGGCTACTTCGCCCTGCCGGCCGCGCGGCTGGTCGGGGAGACGGGCCGGGTTTACGCCCTGGACACCTCTTTGGTCATGCTGGGCAAACTGCGGGAAAAGCTGGACGCCGTCGGAAATCCCGGCAACATCCAGGTTTCCCTCTCCCAGGAGGACGCCCTCGGTTTGCCCGACGGCTGCGCCTCGTTCGTCCTGCTGGCCGTCGTTCTCCACGAACTCGCCGACGAAGCTTCCCTCCTGGGGGAGGTCCGCCGGGTGCTGCGTCCGGGCGGACGCCTGGGGGTCGTCGAGTGGAAAAAGGACGACGATTGGCAGCCGGGGGCGGGGCCACCGCCGGGGGAGCGTCTCACGGCGGAGGAAGCCGACGCCGTGGTGTCCGCCGCCGGTTTCCGGCTCGAGAAGCAGTGGGAACCCGGTCCGCTGCACTATTGTCTCGTATTTTTGCGGGAGTAAAAACCTTTCCGGCTCCGTAATTTCCGGGGGAATGGGAAGGCGAAACGGCCCGGCGGCGGCGAAGCGGCAAGGCTGACCATCGTTCCGAGCGATTGGCTGCGAAAAACAGATGGCCGGCGACGGATCCGGTGGAGTGCGGGCAGGAAAATGGCTCCCGATGGCCAATTTGAGCACCATAAGGCAAAGGTGCACACAAAGAAAAGACGGTAACGTTTCCGGTGGCCACTTGCGCCGGGTGTGCGCTCCGGGAGCAGTGTGTGGGTGGAAGCAAAGGGCCGCGCCATGTTACCGTGGCAACGGATGAGGCGTTTCGGCAAGCGGAAAGAAAAC
>JAJZBP010000217.1 GCA_021798855.1 Bacillota bacterium | reverse complement strand
CTAATCGTTTGCGCGTCGCGGTCACGGCGAACGGATGTACGGCCTTCGAACGTTACCTGGAAATCCGCCGAGCCGTGCTGGCCGGTGTGCTCCAGCCGCTGGAACCAGCCCGGGTCGCCGCCCTCGCGCGGGAATTGCATCTTCTGCTGCAAGCGCAGCCAGGTTCCCACGGTGTGACCCGGGAGTCCCTTCCTTGAGCGTTCACGGGCCCATGGGGTTGGGAGGTGGTCCGCTGCACACCGTCTGGGAGCAGCGGCGCTCCCTCGGTTACGTGGAGGAAGCCGGTCGGCCGACCATGGAAACCGCGCGTCGTTTCCTGGGACTCTTGCGCCCCCACGCCGGCAGACTGGCCATCGCGCTGTTCCTGACGATCCTCGCCGTCCTGACCAGCTTGGTTCCCCCCCTATTGATGCGCCAAATCATCGACCGGGCCATCGTCCGCCACGACCCGCGTTTACTCCTGTACCTGGCGGCCGGTCTCGTTCTTTTCCCAGCCGCGGGAGCGTTGATCTCCGTTGGTCAGAATTACATCAGCACCGTCGCCTTCCAGAACATGATCCACGATCTGCGCACGGCCATGTATGAACACGGACAACAGTTGGGCATTGACTTCTTCACCCGCACACCGGGCGGCGAGATCCATTCCCGCTTCATCAACGATCTGAACGTCATGCAGATGTCCCTCCGCACGACCATCACCGGGCTTTTCGTCAGCGCGATCACGGTAATCCTGACTTTGGCCACCATGTTCGCGCTTAACCGGCAATTGGCTTTCCTGAGTATCCTGATCTTGCCGGCCTTCGCCCTACCGGTCATCAGTTTCGGCCGTCGCACTTACGGGGCCGTCACCCGCACTCAGGAATCCCTCTCCCGGCTGACGGCTCGGCTGGAAGAAACCCTCACCCTATCCGGGCTGATCGTCGTCAAGAGTTTCGGCACCGGGCGAAGCGAGGCGGACCGCTTTCGAGGCCTGTGCAGCGAAGTCCGCACCAACCAGGTACGTCAAAACATGATCGGCCAGTGGCTGACCATGCTCGTCTCCGTGCTTTCGGCCTTGGGTCCGGCCCTGCTTTACGGTTACGGCGGTTACCTGGTCATCGCCGGGCGGGTGCAACTCGGAACAATTGTCGCCTTTTCCATCTATTTGGTCCAACTGTACAATCCCGTCTCTTCCCTCGTCGGTTCCAACACGACCCTGATCGGTAGCCTGGCTCTTTTCGCCCGCATCTTCCATTTCCTCGACACACCCCCGGCCGTGCCCGAACCTGCGCTTCCGATTTCCCTGCGGGCCACACCGGGCATCACCCCTCTCGAACTTGAATACCGGGACGTTCACTTCGCCTACCGGACGGCCGAGGAAGTGTTGCACGGCATCTCCTTCACGGCCCGAGCCGGAAAACTGACGGCCATCGTTGGGCCCAGCGGAGCCGGGAAAAGCACCATCCTTTCCCTCGGCGCCCGGTTCTACGATCCAACCGGCGGCGAGATCCGTCTGGGAGACGTACCCCTGCACCGTCTGGAAGATACGGACTTGCGCCGGCTGGTTTCGGTCGTCACCCAGGAACTGTACCTCTTCCACACCACCTTGGAAGAAAACATCCGTTACGGCAGACCCGGCGCCTCCGACGCGGAGGTGGCCGATGCCGTCGAAGCAGCCCAGTTGGGAGAACTGATCGCCGCTTTGCCGGCCGGACTGGGGACGGTCGTTGGAGAACGTGGCTACCGGCTTTCGGGGGGGGAAAAACAGCGGGTGGCCATAGCTCGAGCCATGTTGCGCAACCCCGGGGTGCTGCTGCTGGACGAAGCGACCAGTTCCCTCGACAGTCGCGCCGAACGGTTGATCCAGGAAGCCCTGGACCGGCTTTTCCACGGTCGAACGGTGATCGCCATCGCCCACCGCCTTTCCACGGTCCTGGCCGCCGACCAGATCCTGGTCGTCAGCGGTGGATTGGTGGTGGAGCGAGGCCGACATGCGGAACTGCTTGCCGGTTGCGGCCTGTACGCCCGCCTCTACCGCGAGCAGTTTGATCCACGATTCATACCGCCCGTTTCACTCCAGGGGACTTGAACCCTCCATGCAACACAACCTGCCCTGGCTCTACGTCGGCCGTGCCCTGCGCAGCTTTTACACCGCTTTCTTGACCATAGTTTTTCCGCTATACCTGGCCGGGATCGGTTTGAATGCCGCCAAGATCGGCCTTGTCCTCAGCTTGGCCGCCGGTCTGAATATCCTGCTGGTGGTGGCCGCGGGCCTGATCGCCGACCGCTACGGGAGACGCATCGTGCTGATCGGCCTGACCTGCGTTGCCGCAGCGGCCGGTTTCGCCCTGGCCCTCTCTCCCGGCCTTTATGTCATATTGATTCTGGCCAGCGGCCTGGGTGGCGTCGGCCGCGGCGGTGGAGCCGGCACCGGCGGCATCTGGGGACCGGTCCTCACCGCTGAACAACCCCTGGTGGCGGCATCGGCCACCGGCGACCCCACCGGAGTCTTCGGGCACCTCGCCTTTATCGGCGTTCTCGCCAGTGCCGCCGGATCCTTGGTGGGCAGCCTGCCGACCTTCCTGGTCTCCCGGGGGGTGCCGTTGATCGCCGGTTACCGCTTGCTCTTCGCCCTCAGCGCCCTCGCGGCGCTGGCCGCCGTCGCCGTGTCCATTCCCATCCGCGAGATCCGGCTGTCCGAATCGCCGCAGACCGGTGCACCCCCGGCCCTCCCGGTGCGTACCCTGCTCGGGCGACTCGGCTTCACCAACGCCCTAAACGGATTCGGAATCGGCTTTCTGGGGCCGCTGCTGACTTATTGGTTCTACCGCCGCTTCGGCGTGGGCGCGGCGGAAATCGCCCTCATGTACACCATCGTCAATCTGATAACGGCCCTGCCCTACCTGGGCGCCGCCGGTTTGGCCCGGCGCCTGGGGCAGGTGCGCAGTGTTGTGCTGACGCGATCCGTGGGATCCATCGTCCTGATGGTCATGCCTTTGATGCCTTCTTTTTTCTGGGCAGGCGCCGTCTACGCTTTGCGCATGGGCCTGAATTCCCTCAGTTTACCCGCGCGGCAGTCCTTCACGATGGGCGTGGCCCAAGACCGCTACCGCAGCCGCGTGGCTGCCTTCAGTTGATTGCCGTCGCAAGTCACCGCCATGATCAGCCCGGCCATCGGCGGCGCCGTGATGGATGCCTTTTTGGACTTCCCCATCTATGGCGCCGCCATATTCATGCTCGCCAACGCCGTCGGCTACCATTTCGCCTTTCGCCGCTCCGAAACGCCTCGGGGATCGGCGCAATGATCTCCCGGTTAACCGTTTCCCCCGCAACAACTGATCAGTGGATTTGAGTGTCCAATTCCCGGCTCTGGGGAAAATCCAGTTGGGCCAGACAAACCACCGCCTGCATCCCATCCCGGAAATAGGTCCCCCATTCTTCCTCCCCCGCTTCGCGCCGCAAAACGTCGCAAGGAACCGTCCTGGTCAGCAAGTCCTTAACTTTGGCCTTCCCAGTCGCTGCTGCCTCCAAACCAGCTTTAATCCAGCCCTCCGCCAGCTTGGCATCGTCGTCCTTTTCCAAAAGTCCATAAACCAGCACCGCTGGTTGCAGGGGAGAATCCGTATTCCCCTTTTCCCCATATTCCTTAAGCATTTGCAATTCATCATCCTCAAAAGCAGGCACGAGTCCCTCCGGCGACTCGTCTGGACCCGGGACTTTGGCCAGCGTTCGGCAAATAAAGGCGTGGCCCCAACATGAAGCATCCATTCCGCCGTCATCCCGCCCCAACTTAACCGTATCCGCC
>JAJZBP010000216.1 GCA_021798855.1 Bacillota bacterium | reverse complement strand
AAGAGGACCCCTCCGCTTCACTCTCCACCGAATGCCTGGCATTCGTACTAACCAAAAGAATCAAGACCTGACGGATTTGCGCTCCACCAGGGTCCGCAGGCCGACGTTGAGGATGAGGATGAAGGCGATCAGGAAAAGGGCGGCGGCGTAGGCGAGGGCATGGGCGGCGGCGAAGGGTTCGTTGATGAAGGTCCAGATCACGTAGGTCAGGTAGCCGACGGGGGAGTGGACGGCCTGGAGGGTGGGCAGGTAGTCGGACCAACCGGCGGTGTAGATCAGGGGAGCGGTCTCGCCCATGGCGAGGCTGATCGCCAGGATCAGACCGGTCAGGACGCCGGGGGTGGCGGCTTTCAGCACGACCCGCAGCACGGTGGCGCTGCGGTCGGCCCCGAGGGCCAGGGAACCTTCCCGCAGGGTGGCGGGGACTTTCTCCATGGCCAGTTCGGTGGCCCGCAGGATATAGGGGAGCATGATGATGGTCAGGGTGATGGCGGCGGCCAGGAGGGAAAAGCCCCAGCCGAACCAGACGACCATGACCACGTAGCCGAAGTAGCCGAGGACGATGCTGGGGACGCCGGAAAGGACGTTGGCCAAGTAACGCAAGCTCGCGGCGATGCGTGGCGGGGCGAATTCGGACAGGTAGATGCCGCCCAGGATGCCCAGGGGGGCGGCCAGGACCAAGGAAACGGCGACGATGAGGAGGCTGCCGGTGATGGCGTTGGAGAGGCCCGCGTTGGTGGTGCCCATGTCTCCGCCCACCGTGTTTCGGGTGAAAAGGGCGCCGGAGAGGGCGGGGATGCCTTGGCGCAAGACCAGGTAAAGAATGTTCAGGAGCGGATAGATGGTGATGACGGTGGCCAGGAGGGCCAGGGCCATAGCCAGGGCGGCCGCCACCCGGCGGATGAGGGTGGTGCGCGGGAAGAGGGGAGACGGGTGGTGCAAAGTCCGGCCGGTTTCGCCGGTGTCGGCGGTCAGGCGTTCCCCTTCGATCATGATCCCGCCTCCCGGAAGGGAGCGTCGCCCATCTCCCTGGCTTCGCCCAGGGTCATGATGCCGCCGGAGATGCGCATCACCAGGGGTGCGGCCATGTTGACCAGCAGGGTGATCACGAAAAGCACCAGGGCCATTTCGGCCAGGGCGTAGACGGCCATGCCGGTGGAGTCGGTCATGGCGCTGTCCAGTTGGGAGACGATGGTGGCCGCGATGGTCCCCACCGGATTGTAAATGTTTTGCGGGAGGTAGTTCAGGGCGTTACCGCTGACCATGAGGATGGCCATGGTCTCGCCCAGGGCCCGTCCCAAACCCAACACGATTCCTCCCAGGATGCCGGCCCGAGCATGGGGCAGGATGATGTCCCGGATGACCTCCCATTCGGTGGTGCCCAGAGCCCGTCCCTGCTCAATCAGGGACGGCGGCGTGTTGGCGATGGCGTCCCGGCTGATGGCCGTGATGATGGGAACGACCATGACGGCGAGCACCAGCCCCGAGGACAGAAGCCCCATTCCCGTTCCGGCCGAGCCGGCGAAGAAAGGGATCCAGCCGAAGTGGGAGGAGAGGAAGGGGGCCAAACTGCGCGCCACCCAGGGGACGATCACGGCCCAACCCCAGAGGCCGAAGACGACACTGGGCACGCCGGCCAGGAGTTCAACCAGGACGGAAAGGGGCGAACGGGCGAAGGGTGGAGCGAACCTGGTCAGGAAAACGGCCACTCCCAAAGAAACGGGCGCGGCCATGAGGAGGGCCAGGGCCGCGGTGGCCAGGGTTCCCACCAAAAAGACCAGGATGCCGAAGTGGGCGCCGGCGGCTGCCGTGAATCCGGCGTGAACCGTTTGCCGGGACGAATAGAGGTTGCCGATATCCCAGGTCCTGCCATTGAGGAAGCCTGTCCCATTGTAGATAATGGATGGCCAGGAAAAAACGAAAAGGACCACCAGGATGGCCCCGAGGAAGAAGACGATGCTGGAGGCCGCCAGGGCGCTGGTGACCCGAAAAAGAGTTTCCCTGCTGCTTTTGGCATTCAAACTTGGGTTTGCTCCTTCCCGCCGGGAGCCGGAGTTGGATTGGGGAGGGAACCGGGGGAGGGGGAACCGGTTCCCCCTCCGTTTGGACATGGCCTTTTTGGGTGCGATCCTATCTTATAGCACGGGAGCCGCCTTTGGCGGCGAACTGGGCGTCAGGGGGTTTAGTACGACCGCAAGGCGGTCGGTGGAGAGTGACACGGAGGGTTCCTTATCGATCCTCCGCGAAGCGAGTCTGATCCCGGAGTGTCACTCCACGTTTGGCGGAGGTCTGTTCCTTGCCCTCGCCGCAGGCGACGGGCGCATGTACGGAGCCGAACCCTTCCTTCATAGCATGGGAGCCGCCTTTGGCGGCGAACTGGGCGTCAGGGGGTTCGGCGGAGGTCTGTTCCTTGCCCTCGCCGCAGGCGACGGGCGCATGTACGGAGCCGAACCCTTCCTTTTCGCTTGGGAAACGGTTTTCCCTGCTCCCGAGATGGACGATCAGCCACCGACCTTGGCGATTTGCGCCGAACTCAATCGGGAGACGGCCGGGGGCAGGGGGAGGAAGTGGACGGCGTCGAGGAAGTGGGCGGAGTTGCCTTCGGTGGGGCTGACGCACCAATTGAGGAAATTGCGAATGGCGGTGGCCGTGGCCGCGTTTGGCTGCTTGCGGTTGACGACGGCGTATTCGTAATTGATGATCGGGTAGGAGTCGGCGCCGGGGGCGAAAACCATCGAGAGGGTTTCGTTGGCCGGGGTCTGGCCGACCATGGTGGCGGCAGCGGCGGCGGCGTTGGCCCTGGTCGGGAGGACGAAGTTGCCGGCCTTGTTCAGCAGGGTGGCGGTGCCGTAACCCGCGGCGTGGATCTGGTCAAGCCAACTGATCCCCACGTAGGCGATGGAATAGGGGGCGGAAAGAGCCTGAACCATGCCCGGGTTGCCCTCTGCTCCCACGGCGTTGGGGACGGCCGGCCAGGTGATGGTGGTGCCGTAACCGGGTCCCTTGGAACCGCCCCAACCGCTCGGGTTGGAGAAGGAGAGATACTGGCTGAAAATAAAAGTGTCGCCGCTGCCGTCGGTGCGGTGGATGGGAATGATCGCCTGGTGGGGAAGGTTGACGCTTGGGTTGAGCGCCTTGATGGCCGCGTCGTCCCAGTAACGGATGGAACCCGAGTAGATGCCGGCCAGAACCGGTCCGGAAAGTTTGAGGGTGGTTTTGTTCAGACCGGGAAGGTTGAAGTTGATCTGCTGGACCGAGATGGCCAGCGGAATGTTCATCAGGGTCGGGTTGGCCTGGGCTTGAGTCGTGGTCAGGTAGGCGTCCGAGGCGCCGATTTGGGCCGTGCCCTTGATCGCTCCGTCAATCCCGGCACCGCTGCCCGTACCGGCGGTGGTGATCTGAACTCCGGGGGTGGTCTTTTGGTAAACCGGAACCCACTTGTTGAAGAGGGGCCAAAGGAGCGTCGAGCCGGTTTCCAGGAGCTTGGTCGGCGGAGCGGACGCGGACGGGCCGGCGGCCGGTTGGCCACCGCAGCCGGCCAGGGTCAGGGCCAGGATCGCGGTTATCGCCGGCCAGGAGAGAACCTTGAGACTGTGCATGCTTCTTCTTCCTCCCGCGAAAAGTATTTGTCGGACGACTCACCATCAACAATATAAGGGTAAAGGGGCGGTTGCGGGTTATGCATGATTTAATTTAAGATTAAGTTTCTGTTAAGCGGGACGCGATTGATGCATGGAAATGCGTGGATCGTAAACATTCGGTGAACCCGCCGGGAAAACTAACTTCGTTGATAGCCTAAGC